>PUPG01000040.1 GCA_003553005.1 Bacteroidales bacterium | reverse complement strand
TGCACCTGCTGCAGAAGAACCTAAAGAAGGGCAACCTGCGGATTCCGGGAAAGATGAAGCCGAAAAGGAGGACCCGGCCAAAGCAGAAGAGCCATCCTCAAAGACTGAAGAGAAACCAGAGGGGGAGCAGGAAGAAGATGACAGCGATGCACTGGCGGAACGCTATGCAGCCATGGGGCGTGAAGAGCTGGTCTCCACAGTCGAAGAACTGGTCAACCACGAGGATGTCAATTATATACGAAAGCACATCGGATTCATCAAGGCATCTTACCGGAAGCTGCTCCGGGATGAAAACATGGCTGCTTACGAACAGCGTTTGGGAAAAGAAGATGAATCAGCAGAAAAAGAACTCCCTGCCGATCAACTGACCGAGCGCTTTGATGCCGCTTTTGCCACCTACAAGGAGAAAAAAGCAGCACACGACAAAGCCCTGGAGAAGGAAATGCAGGACAACCTCAGGGCGAAGGAACAGATTCTTGAAGAGCTGCGTGAGCTGATTGACTCTGAGGAAGAACTGAAAAAAACATACGATCACTTTAACTCCCTCCAGGAGCGCTGGCGTGCTGTCGGCCCGGTGCCCCGTGGTTCCAAAGGGACACTCTGGAACAACTACCATTTCCTGGTGGAGAAGTTTTTTGATAAAGTCAACATCAACAAGGAGCTCAAGGACCTGGATCTGAAAAAGAACCTGGAGACCAAAACGGAGCTATGTGAAAAGGCCGAAGAGCTACTCCTGGAGACCAGCATTACCAAGTCATTCCAGCACCTTCAAAAATTGCATGAAGCCTGGAAGGAGACCGGGCCGGTCCCCAAGGACAAAAAAGATGAATTGTGGGACCGTTTCAAGGCGGCGACGGACAAGCTGAACAAACGCCGGCAAGAGCATTATGAAAGTCTTCGCGAGGAACAAAATAAAAATTACGCGGCCAAGCTGGTATTGTGCGAAAAGGCGGAGGAGCTGATCGAAAACCTGCCGGAAACGCCCCGGCAATGGCAGCAACGCACCGAAGCGATCAATGAGTTATTCAAGGTGTGGAAAACCATCGGTTTTGCCCCCAAAAAAGTGAATAACGAAGTATGGAACCGGTTCCGCAATTCGCTGGACACTTTTTTCAGCAGCAAAAAAGAATTCTTTAAAAAATACAAAGACCAGCAGAAGGAGAACTACAACCAAAAGCTCAACCTCTGCATGCAGGCCGAGGCGCTTAAAGACAGTGAGGACTGGCGTGCTACCACAGAGAGCCTGATCGCCCTGCAAAAGGAATGGAAGCAGATCGGGCCTGTTCCGGCAAAGTTTTCCGACAAGATATGGAAGCGTTTTCGTGAGGCTTGCGATACCTTTTTTAACAGAAAGTCTGAGCATTTTGCCAACATCGGGGAAAAGCAGGATGAAAACCTGAAAAAGAAACAGGAACTTATTGAAAAGATCAAGTCTCACGAATACAGCGATGACAACAAGGAAAACCTGGACACGCTAAAAGACTTTCAGCGTCAGTGGATGGACATCGGACACGTGCCAATCAAACAAAAGGACAATATACAAACCGAATTCAGGAAGGCCATTGATGACCAGTTTGACCGGCTGAAGCTTAATAAAAAAGCCAAGAGCACGCTGTCGTTCAAATCCAAGATCGAGAACCTCAAGGGGGCACCCAACGCCGGAAACATCATCCAGAAAGAACGGAACATCCTGGCAAACAAGATTAAAAACCTCGAGGGCGACATCAAGGTATTGGAAAACAATATTGGTTTCTTTGCCTCGTCTAAAAAGGCAGATGTATTGAAAGCCGAGTTTGAGGAGAAGATCGATAAAGCCCGCAATGAGATCTCAGTCCTCAGAGAAAAAATGAAAATTCTAGCTGATAGTTAATCGCACAGGTTTTGTATATTTGCCAGGATACCTTTCACGTAAAACACTTTTACGATGCACACCAAAGCGTTCCTGGCATGCATGGTTTGCCTTTTTGTGGGGCTTTTACCCCTTCAGGCTGCTGATTTCGGAATCAGGGGCGGTTTGAATTTTGCCTCAGCGCCATCACAAGATGAGTTTTCACTATTCAGTGCCGGCTCCTCCGATCACCGGCTGGAAATTCCAGGCAGCAACCATACCGGCTTTCATTTTGGGGTCTTTGCCAATTTTTCTTTCGCGAATGTATTTGTTCAGCCTGAGTTTCTCTTTGAAGAAACAGGCCAGGAAATGGTGCTGGTCACGGATGATCAAACCATGGAAACTCCGGAATTGAATCGTTTCACACCCCGGTTCAGTAACATCAAGATCCCCATCACTGCGGGAATCCAAATTGCTTTTTTGCGGGTTGGTGCAGGACCTTACTACGCATATATGCTGGACAACACCAGGGGGTATATGGATCTTATCGATATGGATGACCGGATCACCTTCCATTACAATGAATCCAGGATGGGATACCAGGTGATGGCTGGCATCAGGATTGGCAATATCAGTCTCGATTACAGGTTTGAGGGGTCCATCAGCCGTTTGGGGGATGGCATCGATGTGGGTGGAGTCCCGTATGACTTCTCGGTGAAGCAACGACAGCATGTGATCAGCCTGGGCATTGCCGTATTCTGATTCGTTCAAAAATGAGGACCGGCATGAAATGACCCGGCAGCAGGGATCTTACCTGAAGATGATCGCCTTGACTGGCGATATGCGGGAAATGACATAGGAAGGAATGATCAGCATGGCCACCGAGATGCCGAACGTTCCCAGGTTGAGCAGCAGGATGTGCCACAACTGCAAATTGATGGGCACCTCAGAAACGTAATAAGACTCCGGCGACAGGGTTACCAGCCCCGTGGAGGCCTGCAGCACGCACAAGCCGATCCCAATTGCATTACCCCACAACAAGCCCCTGGATATCAGCATGGCCGCATGGTAAAGAAACACATTCCTGACCATGGTGTTCCGGGCACCAAGCGCTTTCAGTATGCCAATGGCATTGGTTTTTTCCAGTACCGTGATCAGCAGGGTGGTGATCATGTTGATTCCTGCCACCAAGATCATGAGGACAATGATCACATATACATTCATGTCCAGCAAAGCAAGCCAGTCAAAGATCTGGGGATAAAGTTGCCTGATGCTTTGCGCGTCCAGGTGATACGGGATCATGTCGAGGGTTTTCCTGGTGATCCGCGGAATGTCATCAAAATGATTCACCAGCACTTCGTATCCACCAATCTGATCTGCTTCCCAGTCATTGAGCGCCTGCACGTGCCTGATGTCTCCCAGCACGAAGACCCGGTCAAGTTCCTCCAGTCCGGTGTCGTATATCCCGGTAATGTGTAATCTTCTGATGCGTGGTGGGTCCTGGATGAAGTAGATGAACAGGTCATCGCCGGTCTCGAGCATCAGTCGCCGGGCGATCAGGTTGGAGATGATGACGCCATCCGACCGCGTGTTGTCATCCATTTGGAGCGTATCTCCGCT
Organism: Bacteroidales bacterium; assembly: GCA_003553005.1. Next base: position 1,474 of record PUPG01000040.1, on the reverse strand, counting down.
CACCAGCCTGTCGCGGAAAAATGACCAGTCAAAATCCGGACCAACACCTTTGAGGATCACCCCGTGGATGTCGTCGTCGGTCTTGATGATGCCGGGCTTGGTGGCAAAACGCTGAATGTGCCGCACACCCCCGGTGTCGCGAAGCTCATCCAGGAAGGCTTGTTCGCTGCTGATCGGCTGCGCCTCAAACGACACGTTGTAGTCGTAGTTGGTAATCTGGATATGCGAACCAAAACCGATCACTTTCTCCCGGATCTCATGCTGAAAACCGGTGACCACGGCCATGGAGACGATCATCACTGCCAGGCCAAGGGCAATGCTGATGATGGCGATCTTCCTGATCAGGGAGATGTAAGACTTGCCCTCAGCAGCACCACCCAGGCGTCTGGCTATGTATAGCGGGATATTCAATTTGACTGATTTTTATCAAAAGTAGCACTTTTAGCTGACTTTGAAAACCAGCCGGTCACCTTCTTTGTCGATGACAATGGTGTCCCCGGCCTTGAAGTTTCCGGCGAGGATCTCTACGGAAAGCTTGTTCAACACGTGCCGCTGGATGATGCGCTTCAGTGGCCGGGCACCAAATTGCGGATCAAATCCGGCTTCAGCGATCCAGTCTGCAGCAGCATCCTTCAGCTCAACCTGCATATCGTTCTCCTGCAGGAGATCTTTGACGTACTCCATCTGCAACGACACGATGCCACGGATTTCCTCCCTGGTCAATGGCTTAAACATAATGGTTTCATCGATGCGATTCAGGAACTCAGGACGAATGCTGCGCTTGAGCAGGTCAAACACATCCTGCCGGCATTGGTTGATTACCGCCTCCCTGTTTTCATCGGTCATTTTTTCCATCTGCTCCTGGATCAGTCCGGAGCCCACGTTGGAAGTCATGATGATGATGGTGTTCTTAAAGTCTGCGGTACGCCCCTTGTTGTCGGTGAGCCGTCCATCTTCCAGGACCTGCAGCAGGATGTTGAACACGTCGGGGTGCGCCTTTTCAATCTCATCCAGCAGGATCACGGAATAAGGCTTGCGCCTGACCGACTCGGTCAGCTGTCCACTCTCCTCGTAACCTACGTATCCCGGAGGTGCACCAATGAGCCTGCTCACGGCGTGGCGCTCCTGGTATTCGGACATATCGATGCGCACCATGGCGTTTTCATCATCAAAGAGAAATTCCGCCAGCGCCTTGGCAAGCTCAGTTTTCCCGACGCCGGTGGTGCCCAGGAAGATGAAAGAACCTACAGGGCGTTTGGGGTCCTGCAAGCCGGCGCGACTTCTCCGGATGGCATCGGAAACAGCCTCGATGGCATCATCCTGACCAACTACCCGCTTGTGCAACTCATCTTCCAGCTTGAGCAGCTTTTCCCTTTCACTCTGGAGCATTCGGCTCACCGGGATGCCTGTCCAGCGCGATACCACATCCGCAATGTCCTCGGCACTGACCTCTTCCTTGATCAACGCACTTTCC
>PUPG01000042.1 GCA_003553005.1 Bacteroidales bacterium | reverse complement strand
CATCTGCCCTGGGTGATGGGTGAACGGGGTCGCGTCCTCATGATGAACGCCGGCGAAGGAGCACCATTGGCACACGCTTTTACCCATAATCCAACACGGGTGGAAGCGGTCATTCCCAATGCCGGAGTGGTCGACCTGATGCAGGACAGATTTGCTGAAGCCAGTGGCAAGCTGTTTTTGCGTGATGACCTCGACATTCACACCATGGAGGCGCGCAGCTACCTGGCCGCATCCGGGAAAGGTGGATATGACCTCATTGTACTGCCGCAGCAGGAAGCCTTTGGCGGAACTGCAGGTATTCACGCCCTGGAGGAAAACTACACGATGACTCTCGAGTCCTTTGAACTCATGTGGGAACACCTTAGTCCGGAAGGCGTCATATCCGCCTCGGCATGGACAGACTATCCGTCAAGAACCAATCTGAAACTGCTGGCCACCCTGGTGCAAACTGCCCGCAACCAGGGGATCGAAGAACCGGAAGCACACCTGGCTGCAATCCGCTCCTGGGGCACCATTACCTTCATCCTGAAAAAAACACCACTCCACAAAGAGGAAATCGCTGACATACGGGAGTTTGCCCACAAAAAATTCTTTGACCCCCTGTTGCTTCCAGACATCTCGCCCGATGAAAGGCAACACTACAACAGCATTGAGGATGACGACTTCTTTACCTATGTAGACCGGATCGTAGCGGGTGACGAAGAATTCCTGGACCAGTACGGGTTTATGATACATCCGGCGACCGACAACAAGCCGTATTTTTCCCAGTTTCTGAAACTGGGCAATCTGCGCAAGCTGTCTGACATGTTTGGCGGGGAACAGATGCCTTTTCTCGAGCTAGGTTACCTGGTTGTGATCGTGACCCTGGCGCAAAGTACCCTGCTTGCCCTCGTATTCATCATATTGCCCTTGCTGAGGCTCCGGAGGAGCAGACAGGGGAAAAGCGGCACACTGCTTTATTTTGGAGCGCTTGGCGTAGGGTATATGTTCGTGGAGATCATCCTGATCCAACGTTTCGTGCTGTATTTCGGTCACCCGGTATATGCATTGTCGGCAGTCATCAGCACGATGCTGATTGCCAGCGGGGCAGGGAGCCTGACCTCCGGCAAAATTCCGGCAATACCTAAGTCGCCAGCCACCATCGGCATGATCATCACCCTGATGCTGCTTTTTTACACCTTCTTCCTGACCCCCATCCTGCAAAACACCATAGCCAGTCCCGTCCCGCTCAAAGTGCTCATCAGCCTGCTGCTTATCGGCATTCCCTCTTTCTTTAAAGGGATGATGTTCCCATTGGGGATTCGATACCTCTCAGGTTATGATCCGAGCCAAACACCCTGGGCCTGGGGGATCAATGGCTCCTTCTCGGTGATCAGCACCTCCCTGGCCATGCTGATCGCTGTGGAAACGGGCTTTATGACCGTGATGACAATCGCAGTCATCTGCTACGCGCTGGCCTTTGCCGTGTTTTTATTTCACCGGTTGTTTTTCAAGGTTAAACGCGACACCATGTTTAGTGAAAAATGAAAAGTGAAAAGTGACAAATTGCGATGATTACAAGTACCAACAACCCGCTGATCAAACAAGTACTAAAGCTGCAGCAAAAAGCTGGTGAACGGAAAAAAACCGGTTTGTTTGTGGCAGAGGGAAGACGTGAGGTATCCCTGGCTTTGAAAAGCGGGATCATTCCCGCGCACATTTTGATTTGCATTGATTTATACACTGCGGATAAGCAGTATCCCGTGGATTTGGCGATGCACGAAGACGTGCTCACGGAAGTATCTGCTGCTGTGTATGAGAAGATGGCTTATCGCGGACATGCTGAGGGGGTCATTTTGGTGGGTCACCAGGCGAAGGTCGCGTTATCTTCGCTCAGGTTACCCGAAAATCCGCTGGTGCTGATCCTGGAGGGCTTAGAAAAACCGGGGAACCTTGGCGCAGTGCTTCGCACAGCAGACGCTGCCAGCGTGGATGCCGTCATTTTTGCCGATGCAAAAGCCGACATGTACAACCCCAACGTCATCCGTGCCAGCCTGGGCTGCCTTTTTACTTTGCAGGTGACCACAAGTCCCACGGAAGAAACCATCCGGTGGCTCACAGCGCCCGGGAACTGGCCGGGAGGTCAGATGCCAAAGCTTGTTGCAGCAGCTTTGCAAACCGAGCGCATGTATTTTCACGCGGACATGCGCGGTCCTGTGGCACTGGCATTCGGAACCGAAGACAAGGGGCTGTCGGCGCCCTGGAGAACTTTGGCCGGCCAGCCGGTCCGCATCCCCATGATGGGGCACATTGACTCACTCAATGTGGCTGCGTCCGTGGCCATCCTGACCTATGAAGCGGTAAGACAACGCCTGACCTCATGACTTACGTCTTTGCAATTCTTTCCTGATCAGGTACAACTCCCGGGAGGTCTGACCGGCAACAGAAGTGTTTTCTTCGGCGCGACGGATCAGGTAGGGAACCACCGTCCTTACAGGTCCATAGGGCACGTATTTACAAACCTGGTAACCCGAATTGGCCAGGTTGTAGGAGATGTGATCGCTCATGCCAAGCAATTGGGCAAATGACACATCCTGGTGTCCCGGTGGGATATCCAGTTCCTGCATCAGGTCCACAACCCTGGCACAACTGTTCTCGTTGTGGGTCCCCACACAGACGGCCCCGGCATCCAGGTTACGGATGCAGAGCGCTGCTGCATCATCAAAAGCCTGGTCGGTCGCATCCTTGTCCGGATAGATTGGAGAAGGATAATTCATCCGGGCTGCCCTTTCGCGCTCTTTTTCCATGTATGCGCCGCGCACGAGTTTAAATGCGGCATAGGTCCCTTTTTGGCGCGCCTGGGTGATGAAGTTTTCCAGGTACTCCAGCCGGTCGTGGCGATACATCTGCAAGGTATTGAAGATCATTGGGCCATCGGTATTGTAGCGAAACATCATTTCTTCCACGATGCGATCTGCCACATCCTGGATCCAGCTCTCTTCCGAGTCAATCATTACCGGCACGCCCTTGCTTACCCCATACGCACATACCCGGTCGAACCTTGACTTGGCACGCGCATAGGCTTGCTCCTCCTCAGCATTCAATTTGGCCCCGGTCTGCACTTTGGCGAGCAGCTCAAAGCTGGCCATGCCGGTGGGTTTAAACACCGCATAGGGGATATGTTTCTCTTTGGCAGCCTGGTCGATTGTGGCCAGGATTTGATCCCGGGTGTAATCAAAATCCGCTTCGGTGGACTTCCCTTCCGCAGAATAGTCGAGAATGGTCAGCACCCTGGATTCGCCCAGCTGCCGGATGGTCGGCTGACAGGCATCAATGGTTTCCCCTCCGCAAAAGTGGCTGAATACGGTGGGCTTCAATGCCCAGTTGACAGGCAGTTGCAGCCACAATGCGGCCTTAAGCAGGACTGACCCTGTTTTGACCAGCCATGGGCTGCCTACCATGCGGAATAACCAGTAGGCTTTACGCAGTTTCTTGTCCGACTTATCCTGAAAAGCAATTTCGGTGTTCTCAAACGATACCATAAGTAAGGATGATTTGATCACCTGCATTATTCATGCAGTATGAATTAACATATGGGGCTGTGGCCCAAAACAGCAGGTCCAAAACCTGCCCGATGAATCAACAATTTTGACCGCTCAAAGTTTGCCTGGTTTGCCTAAAATCCGTATTGTTCATGAGACGGTTTTCCCTGGCTTGAGAATGAGCCCCAGGGGGTCTACAAAGGGGCTGATCAATTCCTCGTGCCCTGCGGGGGACTCGGCCTTGATGTCTTTTTCCCGGGGTACGATACTCAGCACGGGTACCTCAGCCCTGTCCAGGATACGCTCAGCATAGTTTTGTGTAAAGATCTCCTGGATGCGATTGCCTTTTTCCGCAACGATCATAATCAGGTCAGCATGCACCTCCTCGGCAAAGCGAAGCAGCGCTTCCGGCCAGCTGTAATCAGAATTAACCATCAAATCAGCCGTCACTGGCGCATCATTTTGGGCAAAAAAATCGGTCACGCTTTTTAGAAGCGCTTCTTTATTGATGATTTTCGCTTTATTTTGCGAAGACAGGAACCCAAAAACCCGGATTCTGGCACCAAAAAAACGGGAAAACTTTGCCGCCTGGGTCACCTTTTGCGTGCTTCTGCGTGTAAAGTCGATCGGAATCACAATATTATGATACCCCAGGTGCTCATGCCTGTCTTTAACAACCAGGGTGGGGACACTCGCAGCACACACCAACTTGTAAGGATAACTGCCTACAAGATGCCTGACACCTTTTTGCTTGGATGCACCGATCACAATAAAATCCACATTCAGCTGCTCAGCGGTTTCACAAATCACGGGAATTACCTGACCGGTTTTCAGGAGTTGAGTAACCAGCAAGCCCGAGTCTTTGGCAAGTTGTTTCGATAAACGGTTCAGTTTGCGCCGGGCTTCTGTTTTTCTCTCCAGCACTTTTTGGCGGCCGCTGATGATGTTCAGCAAGAAAATCTGGTAACCAAAGATTTTTGCCATGGCTGCGGCATGGTCAATCGCACAGGTTGACTCCCGGGAAAAGTCAACCGGCACAAGTATTCCTCCTTGACCATGCGCATTCATGAGTTGGCAGTTTCGGGTTGCGTGTTAAAGGTACATTTTTTTCGGAAAAAAACAGCAGCAATGCCTGCAATATCCTTTTGCCGGATAAAGAAAAAGCGCGGCACCCTTTATGGGCACCGCGCAAAATATCATTTGCCAGGCGAACGCTTCGCTTTAAGGCCCGGTTGGAAGTTCATAAAACAGGGGTGCACCCGGCCCTATTGGTACACCAAGTATAATCCAGATGATCAGCATGAAGAGCCACGCGACAAGGAAGATGAAGGTGTAGGGCAACATGGTGGCAATAATGGTCCCAATCCCGGCATTTTTGTCATACCGCTCCATGAAGGCTACGATCATGGCAAAATACGACATCATCGGTGCAATCACGTTGGTCACGCTAT
>PUPG01000107.1 GCA_003553005.1 Bacteroidales bacterium | reverse complement strand
GTTATTTGATGTTTGTGTTTTCAACAGGACTGCTATTGGTTGTTGGCTTTTAGCTTTTGGCTTTCTTGCCAGTAGCCAGCAGCTAATAGCCAAAAGCCTAAAGGACAAAGGTTGAAATGTCGAAAGGTCGAAATATCCGGAATATAGTGGGTTAAGCTTATATGGTTCATCTGGCACAGGCAACGCAATGCGCACTTTGTGGCATGGCCAAAAGTCTGCCGGGAGGAATTGGGTTGCCACAACGCACGCACGTTCCAAAATCTGGATCATCAATCCTTGATTGCATGTATTGCAAGCGCTCAAGTTTTTGTTCCGCCTGTCTGAGGGCTGCTTCCGTCACACTTTTATTGTTGATGGCGTCCATCCGCGATACCCTGCCAATGCTGTTTTCAGGGGCAATGGGTTGTGAAAGGTCCCTGTACTCTTTCACACGAGCTTTGGTACGGGCTATTTCGCTGTTCAGCAGTTCAGCCATTTTTTCTTTATCTGACATGGTATGCTGTCTTTTGGTGATGTGGGAATTGCGAACTACGGCAATGGGCTCTTTGCTCCCGACGAATATAAGGATAATCCGCCAAATGGCAATCTGCTTGGTGGCGGATCAAAATCTTTGTATTTTTAACGCAACAACAAATGATTGGGTTTGCTTGTTGATTAAAAATCAGCGACAATGAGGCAGCATATGGGCATCATCCTATTTATTGTACTCTGGGTAACTTCTGCATCGGCGGTTTCTGCACAATACCATCCTCCGGTAGAACAGGAAACCGGGTTTGAAGGCCGGATCATGGCGTACCTGGAGCTGATGCTTGAAACGGAGGGCATTGCCGGGCTCTCAGCAGGCATAGTAGACCATGATGGTTTCAGTTGGGCTGCTGGGGTAGGTTATGCGGATATCGCGGAACAACAACTGGCCAGCCAATACACCCTGTATCCTGTGGCTTCCTTAACCAAGATGGTTACGGCGATTGCCGTGATGCAACTGCTGGATGCGGGGCACATTGCCCTGGAAGACCCCATTGCAGACCATCTGGATGCATTCCAGGTCAAGAGCCGCTTTCCTGATGCCGACCCAATCAGGATTGTGCATCTGCTTGGGCACTACGGCGGGGTGCCCCGGGATATCTACAAGGGCCTGATGACCGATGATCCGGATGTGCGGCCGGAATTACTGGACCATCTCAGCAGACAGTATCTTGCTTACCCCCCGGAGGTGAAGTACCTGTATTCCAATATTGGCTACGAATTGCTGGGCAAAATTATTGAAGAAGTTTCCGGGATGCCTTTCGATGAATATATTAAGCAGCATGTGCTGGAACCCATGGGGATGTCCGATAGCACTTTTGATTGCGATGTGATGCAATGTGAGCGTTTTGCCAGGGCTTATGTCCCAGGCTCCGAAGAAGCCTTTCATGAGTTTCCGCACACCCTGAAGGCCAGCGGTGGTCTTTATGCCAATACCCACGAGATGACCGCCTTGCTTAGGTGGATCCTGGCTGGTGGCGCTAAAGCCCCGGAGCTTCCTGAAGACCTCGTAGGCAAAATGTTTGAAGACCAAAAAACTGAGCATACGCTTGATGTGGGTTTATTGTCCGGTTGGAGCTGGGTCATGGAGTCGCACCCCGACCCCATGGAAGGCATATATGCCTATCAGATTGGCAGTACGATGCATTACAATGCGGTGATGGCCGTGGCTCCCGATCACCATATCGGGGTGGTGCTGCTGACCAATACAGGCGGTGTGCTGGGCGTGTTGGAGGACATGGCCCGGTTGATCGTATTGGCAGCCATACAGCAGCAAACGGGTGAGTCATTTCCAGAAGACAAGTTGGTGGAGTTGGCCCCTGAAACCAGTCCACCCGATTCAGCACTCAAGGCAGTCACCGGAAGCTACCTGCTCCAAAACGAGTTGATCGTGGTTTCAGAAGTGGATCATGAGTTGATTGTGAATACCGGAAATCAGAGTTTCCAGGCTTTTTACCATGAGGATGGCTGGTTTTCCATTAGTGAGCATTTTCGTTTTAAGACACGTCCATGGGAGGACACCCAGGTGCTGATCATCGACCGGAATGGCCGGGTTTTTCCAGCCGGAACAGACATTACAGACCAATATACTATCCCGGAAGAGGCTTTTTCCATTGCTGGCCGTTACAAAATAGACAATGTGGACCCGGAGGTGGAGGAAGTGGTTTATGAGGAAGCCGCTGTGTCACTTCGAAATGGCATCATGCAAATTGAATTCGTGTTGAACGAACACCAACAAAGGGTTTTTGGATACCAGGCCGCCAACTTTAACCTGATTCCGGTATCGGGTACCGAGGCCATCATTGGCGGATTTGGCATGTACAAGGGAGAAACCGTTTACTTTGACCAGGAGGATGGCGACCGTTTTCTTCGCTTCGCCGGTCTGCGTTTCCGGAAAGCCGAAGACTAAGCTTAACCGTGCAGCCGTTTTTGGTTGAGGTTCTGAATCGTTTGCCAGTCCAGGTAATACAGCACCTTGATGGAAAGGCTATTGATCTGCGGATGGTCCATCATATCCTGGAAATTGTCCATAAAGCCCGGCGGAAGCACGTTGTCGCGGTGATCGATGACATTTTTCCAGGCCAGGGTCATCTGGCTGCCGGGGGCAAAATGCCAGGTGAGCAACATATCAATCGTAAAGGCATTGTAATTGATATCGGCAATTTGCAGGTCATCGCCAATGGGCTTCAGGTGGCCGTCTTGCTCCAGGTGGTAGTATTGCCCGTCGTATTCGACCCTGGACCAATAGTGTCGCAAGTCAAAGTCGAGCGACAGGTTGTTGGTGAAAATTAAGGTGGAGCGCAGGGTGTTGGTCACCGTGGGTGACTGGCGGCGGCCGAAAAAGATAGAGTCCGGATTGCTGTGTGCAACGTATCCGAGGTCATCGGTAAGTTCATTGTATTCAAAGCCATAAGACATATTCAGGCGATCACTGACCCGGAATGTGGGTCTGAGCATGAATCCGTACTCATCTGTCCTGACGGCTGCGTGCTCGCGGCCATAATTGAAACTTCCGTCGACAAAGAGTCTCCTTCGATAATCCGAGGAGTAGCTCATGTTCATGCGCAGGGCTTCATCTGTACGGTAGTATCTGCCAGGTACGCGTGGCTCGTAATAATCGCGTTCGCCCCTGGGTTGGTATGTCGTATTCAGACTGATGTGGAAACGGGTGTCAAAAAGCATCATGATGCGGTGACTCAGTTCCATTCCGGTAAAGGTTCGGGGTTCGTAGAGCCTGGAATAGTTGTAGGACAGGGTGTTGGTCAATGTCCAGAAACGCCAGAATGGATCAAAGATGTGGTGGCTGAAGGTGAGGCCATCGGTTATCTGGTTGTTGCGGCGCAGAAAACCCATGTCATTCTGGTCGTAGGTGTCGCTCAGCACATTCCGGTCGTAGTAAGCACGCCAGGTGCCTCCCGTCTTCCCGATCCGGAAGTCGTATTTGTAACCAAATTCGTCGTCTTCTCCCGAAAAATATTGTTGGCTCAGGGCACCTGACCCGCTGACGCGGTACATGTTGCTGCGATCCATCAACCGGAATTCCGTGCCGGTGACATTGGCCGTGTAGCCGTCTGCTGAACCGGCCACATTGGTATTGATGAGGCTCACGTAAGAATTGTTGCGCAAGCTTTGGTCCACAACCACCAGGTTGTAATTGGTAAAAGGCTGCGTGGTGACTTCCCGGGTTCCGCCGGCGACGGTATCTTCCAGGATGGCCGTGCTGGCGCTCGTCATGGCATTGAAGAAGCCCAGACCAAGACCGCTGGAGGTCCTGCCCGATATTTTTGTGGCGTTGATCATCTGGGTCTCCAGGGGATTGTCTTTGATTCTTTCGTTGGCTTCCAGGGCTTCTGCCGCCTTCTGGTAATTTCTAGGCCTGTCGCCAATGCGCCGGGAATAGAAGAGGTCGGCCTTCCCGAATAACTCAGTGCCTTCGGTGAAAAACTGCCGGTTTTCATCATACCTGACCTCGAAGGGGGTCAGGTTGAGGATCTTGTCGTCCGACTGGACTTGCCCAAAATCCGGGATCAGGGTCATGTCCATGGTAAAACTGGGGCTGATCCCAAATTTAACATCCATGCCTCCGTTGAACGTATTGGCCCAGCCACGGTCAAACCCATTTTTTTCGGCATAATTGGAGATATACGGATAAAAAGAGAGCCTGAGAGGAGGAGTAACCCCGTTAATCCCATCCAGAAGACCCATATAGGCGAGCTCGTCACCGACCCTGCGATCTACGAAGTTCCAGCTGGAAACCTCACGCTTTCGGCGCACCTCCCGCCAGAAGTTGATGCCCCATTCGTGCATGTCATTTCTTGGAAACCGCAGGGCCGAATAGGGGACTTTCATCTCCACGATCCAACCCTCGTCTGTGATGCTTGTTTCGCTGATCCACACGGCATCCCAGTTCAGGTCACCCCTGTTTCCACCGCTTGACAGGTTGGCATCGGTCTGTACGCCAGAAGCGGAAAGCTGGAACCGAAATCCATTGATCCCGTCATCAAAGGGGTTGATCTCCACGTAGAAACGATCTGCGTTAAGGTCATGTCCGGAATTGCGTAATCCAAGCTCCCGGAGAATCTTGTCCGGCTCGGGGTCAAACATTTTTGCACCAATGTATACGGCATCGTCATCATAAAGAACCCTGACTTCGGTTTCAAAGCTGGCGGGACGGTCATTATGCGGTTCGTACTGATGGAATTCAGTGGCTACCGGGGCTTTCTCCCAGGCTGGGTCCTGCAAGGTGCCATCGATAACCGGTGGGACTTCTGTGCGTATGGCGGTGATTGATTTGCGTGCCTCACTTGCCAGGGTCAAAACCGGGCTTAGTAGCAAAAAAAGAAAAACAAAACGGACGGGTGAAAAAATATTTAGATGCATGGGCTGAATTGCGGCAAAAAAGTAAAACTTAAAACCGCTGCAAATGTACAAAATATAAGGGTTTCCGC
>PUPG01000202.1 GCA_003553005.1 Bacteroidales bacterium | reverse complement strand
AGGCAATTATTTGTATATATAGTTGAGTATATCAATCAACACTTACGACCCAAAAGAAAACACAAAAACATTATGTATAACCACAAAAATTCAATGACAATGAAAACACTGATTTTTTCTGTATTGCTCTTATTTACTACAGCCGCTATGGCATCTGGCGACAGCATGTATAGCGGAAACACCCTGATTTTTGAAACCCCTGATGGCAAGACCCTGCAGATGGAAGCCTACCAGGAACAAGGAAGCAATGAAGATGTTCCTGATGTATTGCGCGCCATCATTTACTTCGAACAAGTCAACCCGGAAGACCATAATACATTCCAGGCCCTGGTCAGAAGCCTGCAGCGGCCGGAATGCGAAGAAGAGTTGCCATTTGAGCTGGATTAACCAATCAATCCACTGGATGGTAACGCGTAGTGCGTAACACTCCTTGGTTTAAGTAGCTGAAGGCTGGTACTGGAAACAGTGCCGGCCTTTTTTTATGCGCCGTTTTTATTATTTTAACAAATGGCAGGATTTTGTATTTTTGCAAAAAATTCACGCTGTCATAAGCAAATCACTTAACCCATAACCAAATATGCCACACACTGACCAAACGCCCCCCTTCCTGAAAAAATTTATCCGGTACGTTGAGCGAAGCATCATTAAGGTCCTGGTCGTCCTGATGTCCTTGCTGCTGGTGCTGGCCACCATAGAGCTTGCCTGGGTGCTTGGCACCTCCGTATACAATAGCAACGATGAGCATCTGGTGATCAACCTGGACAACCTGATGAATGTGTTTGGTATCGTGCTGCTGGTTGTCATTGGCATCGAGCTCCTGGACACCATCAAGGTCTATTTTCGCAAGCACGTCATCCACGTGGAGGTCGTGATGCTGGTGGCGATCATCGCCATTGCCAGAAAGGTGATCGTGATGGACATTGAATACCATTCCGGCATGGATTTTATCGGCATTGGTGCGATCATGCTGGCGTTGGCCGGAGGTTACTACCTGATCAAGCGTGGCGGCGGTTGCGGATTTCCGGATGACACGGAAAAAAGCGAACTGGCCGATATTGTATACGAGGAGAAGGTGCAGAAAAGCGATGATGAGGTCATCGAAAAAAAGAAAACGGTACAGACCCGGAGCGAAGAAAACATTTCTCGCCAGGGTCCGACTGGCCTGGATAGCGAAGACCAAAAGGAATCTGACAGATAAGGTCACACCGGGGGCCCGGGATTTCGGATAAACAGCCAGGCACATACACCTTAATTCGCAATCTTTTCTTACTTTCGCGTTTTTTATTGTGAAGTATGTTTGGAAAAAGGAATGATTATGGCTGGCTCTGATATTACCAGGTTTATTTTTGTAACAGGGGGCGTTACCTCTTCACTTGGCAAGGGAATTATATCCGCGTCCCTGGCCAAGCTGCTGCAAGCTCGGGGATACACCGTAACGATCCAAAAGCTTGATCCATACATCAACATTGACCCCGGCACGTTGAATCCCTATGAGCATGGAGAATGCTACGTGACGGAAGATGGGGCAGAAACTGACCTGGACCTCGGCCACTATGAGCGATTTCTGAACACGCCGACTTCACAGGCCAACAATGTAACCACCGGAAAGATATACCAATCCGTCATCGAGAAAGAACGCCGGGGCGACTACCTGGGCGAGACCGTGCAGGTGATTCCCCACATCACGGATGAGATCAAATACCGCATCAAGCTTCTGGGCGAAAACAATGCCTACGACTTTGTGATCACCGAGATCGGAGGCACGGTGGGCGACATCGAGTCCCTGCCTTACATTGAAGCCATCCGCCAACTTAAATGGGAAATGGGCGTGAACAGCCTGGTGATCCACCTGACGCTGGTCCCCTACCTGTCTGCAGCCAGGGAGCTAAAAACCAAACCCACCCAGCATTCGGTAAAGACCATGCTGGAGTATGGCGTGCAGCCCGATATCCTGGTCTGCCGCACCGAGAAACCCCTCAATGATCCCATAAGAAATAAAATTGCCCTGTTTTGCAATGTCGACTCCAGCGCCGTAATTGAAAGCATCGACACCAGCAGCATATACAAAGTGCCCCTCCTGATGAAGGAAGAGCAGCTTGATAAAGTGGTGCTGAAGGCCATGAAGGTTTCCACGCGAAAAGCACCGACATTAAAGAAGTGGGAACAGTTCATCAGGCGACTGGAGTCACCGAAGAGCAGCATCGAAATTGGACTGATCGGAAAGTACGTTGAACTGATGGATGCCTATAAGTCCATCATTGAGTCGCTGATCCATGCCGGTACAGTGAATAACTGCAAGGTAAACCTGCGCCTGATCCACTCGGAGCAACTGGACGAAACAAATATCCATGAGCGACTGAACGGCCTGAAGGGTGTGATCGTCGCCCCGGGTTTCGGAGATCGCGGTGTAGAAGGAAAAATCATGGCCATCAAATATGTCAGGGAACAACAGATTCCTTTTCTCGGCATCTGTCTGGGCATGCAATGTGCCATGATTGAGTTTGCCCGCAATCAGCTGGGCCTGGCCGAAGCGCATTCCACGGAGATGGACCCGGACACGCCCCACCCCATCATCGACATCATGGAAGCGCAAAAAAAAGTCCACATCAAAGGAGGTACCATGCGCCTGGGCGCATACCCATGCGACCTAAAACCCAACTCCAGGGTGCTTGAGGTGTATGATCAGTCCCGGATATCCGAACGCCATCGCCACCGTTATGAGGTGAACAACCATTACCTGGACCGTTTTGAGCAGGCCGGCATGCTTGCCAGCGGGATCAACCCGGATTCACAGCTGGTGGAGATCATCGAACTGACCGACCACCCCTGGTTCATTGGCGTGCAATTCCATCCGGAATACAAGAGTACGGTGGACAAACCACATCCCTTGTTCATCAGCTTTTTGAAGGCGGCCAAAAAACAGAAGTAATTTCTCCGCCTGTGTTCCATCAACGATTCGATCATTTCGATTATCTTTGCACTCGAAAAAACACCTTTGCCAGCTGCAAAAAGCCACCTGGCAAATTGCCTGTCAGGCAGTTCCGGCCATTGATCACAATTACCCGTCAATATGCCCGTCCTGCCGGCAAAAAATTTTGATCTATGAACAGAGACAACATCATAGGGCTGATCCTCATCGCGGTAGTCATTATCGGATACAGCCTGTGGATGGCTCCCAGTGAAGAGGAACTGGCTGAACGCAGGAGGCTTGAAGCCGAACGCGAACAAATCGAAGCCATGGAGGCCGAAAGAGCCGAAGAAGAAGCTTTAGTGACTGAAGATACCCTTCCAGAACCGGAAGTTGAACCAGAAGATCCGCAGCAGTTGGACTCCCTGGAGCAGGAACGCCTGCGTGAACGCATGGGACACTTCTCCGGAACAGCCATCGGCGAAGAAGCCTACTATACCGTCGAAAGCGAAGTCATGCGGCTGATCATCAGCGCGCGCGGCGGACATATCCATACAGCGGAACTCAAGGAATACAACACCTGGGACCAGGAGCCCCTGATGCTTTTTAAGGGACTGGATGAGGACCGTTTCACCATCCACTTCTTCTCCGACGACAGGAACGTGTCAACCGAAAACCTCTACTTCACGCCTTACCTCAACAACCAGCCACTTGCTGAATACGAAACCGTTGAGATCAGCGGAGAGGAAACACAGCGTTTCAGCATGCGGGCCTACACCGACCAGCACACCGCAGAACGCCCAAGCTATATTGAGTTCGTATACCAGCTGCACGGAGAAGAGTATATGCTTGACTTTGATGTGCGTTTCATCGGTACGGATACCGCCATCAACAGGTCAATGACCTACCTGAACCTGGACTGGCGCACGAAGTTGCCCCGAAGTGAGCGCAACAGGGACAATGAGCAGAATAATACCACGGTATATTACAAATATGCCAACGATGACGTATCCAGGATCAGGCCCACACGCGACGGGTCAGAGCGCCTCAGCACACGGGTCAGGTGGATCTCTTTCAAACAACAGTTTTTCTCCTCCACCCTTATCTCCGAAGAGGGCTTTGCAGAAGCAGATGTGAGCAGCACGGCGCTGGACGAAGACGAAGAAGACTTCCTGAAGGAGATGACAGCCTCCATCGTGCTGCCCTTCAACGCCAGGCAGGATAACGTATACAACAT
The DNA here is from genome assembly GCA_003553005.1 of Bacteroidales bacterium. The sequence continues at coordinate 849 of PUPG01000202.1, read as the reverse complement.
GAAATGGTACCTGGGTCCCAACAGGTACCGCACCCTGACCCAGTATGACCTGCAGCTGGAAAGACAAATACCGCTTGGATGGGGCTTTTTCCTGACCTCCTGGATTAACCGGATCCTGGTGATTCCCGTCTTTAACTTCCTGGATGGCTTTAACCTGAATTATGGAATCATCATCTTGATTCTCACCATCCTGCTCAAAATCGTCCTGCTTCCGATCGCCTACAAGACCTATATGTCGCAAGCCAAAATGCGCTTGCTGAAACCCGAGATTGAGGAACTCAACAAGAAGTTCCCCAAGAAAGAGGACGCCATGAAGAAGCAACAGGCTACCATGGCGCTCTATAAAAAGGCAGGCGTGAATCCCATGGCCGGGTGCATTCCGATGTTGTTGCAATTGCCCATCCTGATTTCCCTCTTCCGCTTTTTCCCGGCTTCCATTGAGCTGCGGCAGGAAGGCTTCCTCTGGGCAGACGACCTCTCATCATACGACTCCATCCTTGACCTGCCTTTCACCATTCCGTTTTACGGCGACCACGTGAGTCTTTTTACCTTGCTGATGGCGGGATCCATGATCATCTATACCAAAATGAACTCCCAGATGATGAGCTCCAGCAGCCAGATGCCAGGCATGAAGACCATGATGTACTTCATGCCCGTAATGCTGCTCGCCATCTTTAACAGCTTTGCTTCGGGCCTCAGTTACTACTATTTCCTGGCCAATGTGATCACCTTTGCGCAAATGTTCCTGTTTAAAAAGGTAATCGACGAAGATGCGCTTCATGCCAAAATTGAGGCCAACAAAAAGAAACCGGTCAAAAAGTCGAAATGGCAGCAGCGCATGGAAGAGCT
>PUPG01000228.1 GCA_003553005.1 Bacteroidales bacterium | reverse complement strand
TGTACGGCTTGCAACCTGCTGATTACCAATCCAAAACCATCCCATTCAGACACTCCAAAGTATTATAAATCAACGGATTACGTGTCCCATACAGATGCACGAAGGAACCTTAAGGAGGTCCTGTATGCCTGGGTTAAAAACCTGATGATCAGGAAGAAACTTAAATGGGTCGAGCAAAACCTCGAGCCAAGAGCGTTTGGTCATGAAAAGGGAGCGCATCGCGTGATGGTGGACTATGGCTGTGGGACTGGTGAGTTCCTGGCCAGGGCCTGCAAAGAAGGATTTCGCCCCATCGGGATTGAACCCGATCCGGATGCCAGGCAGAAGGCCTTGCAAAAGGGCGTGGATGTAGAGGCTGACCTCGAATCCCTGGAATTGTCGCCGGAATCCGTGGATGTCATCACCCTGTGGCACGTGCTGGAGCATATCCCCGACATCCCTGCGGTAATCAGGAAGCTGACGAAACTCCTGCGCCCAGGTGGAATCCTCATCGTTGCCGTGCCAATGGCCAACAGCTACGATGCCGTCCATTACAAAGAAGCCTGGGCCGCCTGGGACCTTCCCCGGCACCTCTGGCACTTTACGCCTGAAAGCTTGCATCAAATGCTGAAACCGGCACCCATCGAATATGTCGCCACCTACCCGCTGCCCTTCGACGCCTGGTACATCTCCCTGCTGAGCGAACAACATAAACGCATCCTGGCCAAGGGCGGTCAGGCTGCCAAAATGAGCCCGGACCTACTCCTTAAAGCTGCCCGCATAGCCGCCATTTCCAACCACCGCGCCCGAAATCGCAAATCCGCCTGGTCCAGCCAAACATTCATCTACAGAAAAACCGAAAAGTAAAAAGCTACAATTCCGTGGCGGTGCTGGCAAGGTCGTCTTTCCGTAAGCCTTGCTGCAAATGCTGCCTGGCGGCTTAAAGAAATGGGCACGATTTGAAATGGCGCCTCCCTTGGTGTAGTCCCCGCAAGTCTTAACTACCATACAGACGTCAGGACAAGGCAACTTGTCATTAAAATCCCTCCAAGCTCCTTCGTTCAACCCCACTTTGGTACACCTTTTGCACTAGTGTCGTGTCAATGCGACTGTGTCGGTTAAGTCGCAGAGATTTTTTCTCAGCTCAAAAAAGTAAAACCGCGCATCGCATTTGCTATGTAAGGGTTTTTGTTTGCAGTGATAAGGAAAAGATCCAGACCTGGGCCGGCTAAAGTAGCGTTGATATGACACTAGGCCCTCAAATAACCCGCGGTTTACCAAGAAATTACGTAAATTCGTAAGCGTACGCAGACTACGAAAACCATGCGCCGTCCAACCATCTATACCTACCTGGCAAACCTAGGCCTGGCCCTGATCCTGATCCTGGCAAGCGCCCTGAGCTTTCACTTCCAGGAGGTGACCACCGACAGCCACCAACACGTGCAGCGCTTTGAAAACGCCTTGCATCAACAGGAGCGTATGGCCGAAAGGGCGCTCAACAACTTCGTGTCCGATTACCGGGACAGCGATGGCGCCATCCTCGAAGAAACCGCCCACATCCGCAAACTCAAAAAAACCTTCGAAGAGAAAGGCCTGATCCTGGCTGTGTTTGCACACGAGGAACCCGTCTTCTGGTCGCACAACCACATCCCCCTGCAGCAGAAACTGGCCCCGGAAAACGAAATCGGCGCGGCAGACCTGCAAAATGGATGGTACCTGCACATCAAACAAGAACAGGACCACAAGGCCTTCGTGGCCTATTACCTGGTCAAGCAGGACTTCAAATACCAGAACCAGTTCCTGGTCAACCGCTTCCACGACGCGCTGCCCGCCATCAGCGAAAAGTTTTTCATCTCCGACAGGCAAGATGAAGCCTATCCCATCCAGAGCCGGGACGGCGAATTCCTGTTTTCCCTGGTGCTGCGCAGCGAAACCGCCCTCGAAAAGACCTCGGGATTCCTCCATGTCCTTTCCCTGCTCCTGGCCAAGGCCGGACTGCTCGCGTTCATCTACTTTACCTTCCGCTATTTCTCGCGGCTGTTTCAGGCCGGCAGACGGATCATCGGGTTGACCGGCTTCGTGCTGACCCTGGTCTTCGTCCGGGTGGTCTCCTTCCTTACGGCAGCACCTGCCGTACTCTACGACACCACCCTGTTTTCACCCGAGCTGTACGCGACCTCCGACATCCTGCCGTCCCTGGGCGACCTGATGGTCAACGTGGGCGTGATCACCATCATCGGCTATTTCCTGTTCAGCAACCTCAGGAACATCAAGCTGAAGATCAACTGGACAAGGCCTCATCAGCTGATGGCCGGCTTTTCCCTCTTCCTGCTGATCTACCTGTTTTGCGGACTGGCCCTCTACCTGATCGAAGGATTGGTCATCAACAGCGACCTCAACCTCAACGTCAACTTCATCTTTAAACTCGATACCTATAGCCTCATCGGCTTCCTGACCATCGGACTGATATTTTTTGCCTTCTTCTTCTTTAGCATCGTGCTGTGCCGCCTTGCCCTGAGCATCCTGGAGAAAAAGGCGCTGTTCTGGAAGGTCTGTCTCGCCTCCCTGGTCATCCTGTTCGGCCTGACCTGGATCTTCGTTGGCGTTAAACCCCTGCTCTGGATACTGGCCCTGGCTGCGATCGGCGTGTTTCAACTCGACCTGCTCAGCCATACGCCGCAAAAGAGCTTTTCAGCCCTGGTGACCGCGCTCTTCCTCTTCAGCATCATCTCCACCTTTGCGCTGTATCGTTTCAATGAGGAAAAAGATCGCGAGATCAGGAAAAACCTGGTGCTCCAGCTGGCCTCCGAACAAGACCCGGTGGCCGAATTCCTCTTCCTGGAGATCGAGGAGGCCCTGTTCCACGACAACCAACTGCAAAACCTGGTGCGTCACGATCCCTACAATGAAACCCTGCTCTATAACTACCTGCAGTATCACTATTTTTACGACTTCTGGGAGAAATACGACCTGCAAGTCACCGTCTGCATCCCGGAAGAACCCCTGCTGATCAAACCCGCCAACATCGAAGTGCCTTGCGCAGACTTCTTCAGAAACTATATCCAGTCCTACGGGAAAGAGACAGTCAGCGAAAACTTCATTTACCTGGACAACAACACCGGCCGGAATAGCTATATCACCAAGGTGCCGATAGGAGGGGAGGAGACCGGCGACCATCCCGTGTATCACCTCTATATTGAATTCGACGCCAAGTTCATCGCCCGCGACATGGGCTTTCCCGAACTGCTGATTGACGATGCCATTGACCTCAACCGGGAGCTGATCAACTACTCCTACGCCACCTACAAGCAAGGTTACCTGGTGAACGAATTCGGACCGTTCAGCTACAACGTGGATGCCGCCGTGTACCCGGACCCGGAGGAGGAGTTCACCTTCTTCGACTTCGATGACCACTGTCACCTGATGTACCAGAAGGACGAAGATACCCTCATCCTGATCAGCCGGAGCCACGGATCGATCATCGAGGCCATCGCCCCCTTTTCCTACCTCTTCATCACATTCTTCGTGCTGGTGGCGGCTTTCTGGTTGCTGGTGAACAAAAAACGGCCGTCGGACCTGATCCGGGTAACCTTCCGAAAGCGGGTGCAGTATTCGATGATCGCCGTCCTGCTGGTCGCCGCCCTGTCCATCGGCGGCGTGTCGGCCTGGTTCATCTTTAACATCTATGAGAACAAAAACCTCTCATTCCTGAACGAAAAGGCGCATAGCGTGCTGCTGGAGATCGAGGACGACCTGGCAGACGACCGCGTGCTGGACCCGTCGATGGAATACTTTCTCTACGACCTCCTGCTGCAGTATTCCAACGTCTTTTTTACCGACATCAACCTCTATAGTCCGGATGGCCTATTGGTGGCCTCGAGCAGGCCGAAGGTGTTTGAAGAAGGCCTGGTCGGACGCCAGATGGACCCCCTGGCATACCACAAGATGCGCGCCGAGCGGCGAAGCCAGTTCGTACATACCGAACGCATCGGCAAGCTGGAGTACCTCTCGGCCTATACGCCCCTCTACAATCGCTTCAATGAAAAGCTTGGCTACCTTAACCTGCCCTATTTCGCGAAGCAGAGCGAACTGCGCAATGAGGTCTCCTACTTCCTGGTGGCCTTCATCAACCTCTACCTCCTGCTGGTGGTGCTGGCCGTGGTGGTGGCCCTGTTCGTGTCGGGCTTCGTGACCAAGCCGCTGCAGCTGATCCGCGACAATATGGCCCGCGTGAAGCTGGGCAAGAAAAACAGCAAGATCGAATGGAGCCGCGAGGATGAGATCGGCAACCTGATCATGGAGTACAACCGGATGATCGATGAGCTGGCCATCAGTGCCGAACTGCTGGCCCGGAGCGAACGCGAGTCGGCCTGGCGCGAGATGGCGCGACAGGTGGCCCACGAGATCAAGAATCCACTCACCCCGATGCGCCTCAACGTGCAATACCTTGAAAAAGCGTGGAAGGAAAAGGCCCCAGACTGGGATCAGCGCCTGGAGCGCTTTACCAAGACGATGATCGAACAGATCGACAACCTGTCGGTCATCGCCAGCGAGTTTTCGGATTTCGCCAAGATGCCCGCCGGGGTAAAGGAACGCCTGGATCTCCGGCAACTCCTGCCGGAGGTGCTGGACCTCTATGAAGACTTTGAAAAGGTGCACATCAGGCTGCACCTGCCTGAGGATGACACGCCACTGGTGGTCGTTGCCGACAGGAACCAGTTGCTTCGGGTGTTCAATAACCTGATTAAGAATGCAATACAGGCGTATTACAAAGGGGAAACCGCCGAAATTGACGTGAAGTGCAGCCGGGAAGGCAGCACCTATAGGGTGGAAGTGGCCGACCAGGGTTGTGGCATTCCGGATGACCTGAAAATCAACATATTCAGTCCATACTTCACCACGAAGACAAAGGGTATGGGACTGGGCCTGTCGATGGTGAAGAACATCATCGAAAGCTTTGGTGGCAGCGTGTGGTTTACCTCACGCGAAGGCAAAGGCAGCGTCTTTGGCTTCAACATCCCTGCCGCCGACTAGTC
>PUPG01000141.1 GCA_003553005.1 Bacteroidales bacterium | reverse complement strand
ATGACATTTTCCAGCTCATCATGACCATTCCGGTGTTTACCGTCGGGTTTTTCCATTTTGGGCGCAGTGCCTGGAGCAGTCTGAGGGCCGGCGTAACCAACATGGATGTGCTCATTTTTCTAGGCAGCACGGCAGCATTCGTTTACAGCCTGATTGGTACCATTTATAACCTCGGTCACGATTACCTGTTTTATGAAACTTCGGCCAGCATCATTTCCATTGTGTTGCTGGGTAACATGCTTGAGCACAGGTCAGTGAAAAAGACCACTTCGGCCATTGACGACCTGGTTCGCTTGCAAAAGAACACTGCCCGGAAACTGGTCACTGAAATGTACGAAGGGCAGGAAACGATTGAAGAAGTCGATGCCTCCCTACTGGAAGAGGGTGATCGTGTGCTGGTGAACACCGGGGATAAGATCCCGGTGGATGGCGAAATTTACTGGGGTTCTGGTAGCGTGGACGAGAGCCTGATTTCGGGTGAAAGTGTGCCTGTGGACAAGGAAAAAGGAAACAAGGTGGTCGGTGGAACCATCCTGGTGTCCGGCACGCTCAGGGTCAAAGCTACGGCTACGGGCAAGGACACCGTGCTTTCACAGATCATCGAAATGGTGCGGGATGCCCAGAAAGACAAACCCAAATTGCAGAACCTGGCAGACAAGATCAGCATGATCTTTGTCCCCACAGTGGTCATCCTGGCGATTGGTACACTTGCTTTCTGGGCACTGGGCACGGAGCTGCCTTTCCGCGATTCGCTGATGCGCGGCATTGCCGTGTTGGTGATTGCCTGTCCCTGTGCACTGGGATTGGCCATACCCACTGCCGTAGTTGTGGGCCTGGGACGATCTGCCAAAAGCGGGATCCTGATCAAGGGAGGAACCGCCGTGGATAAACTCACCGCGGTTGATACCGTAGTGTTTGACAAGACCGGAACCCTGACCACAGGCAATTTCCGGGTCACCCGGCTGGAATGTTTTGGAAAATCAGAAGATAGTGTGCGCAGTGTGCTATACAGCATGGAAAAACACTCGAGTCACCCGATTGCCAAAGCCATTACGGAACATTTTAAAAAATCCGGGACCATCCGGTTCGATCAGGTGGATGAAGAGAAAGGCCTGGGCATAAGGGCGGTAGATAATGATGGGAATCGTTTTGTCGCCGGATCGTATAATGTGGCATCCCACCTGACCACCGATGATACGCACCAGGTTTACCTTTTGATGAATGACCAGTTGATTGCCTGGCTGGACCTTGAAGATGAGATTAAGCCGGGTGCAGCCGAAGTGGTGCAGAACCTGAAAAAGAAAGGCTTGAAGTCGGTATTGCTGAGTGGTGACCGCCAATCGCGTTGCGATGCCATCGCACAATCCCTGGGAATCGAAGAAGTGTATGCAGAACAGTTGCCGGATCAGAAACTGAAAGTCATTGAGCAGCTTTCGCGTAAAAGTCATGTGGCCATGGTTGGCGATGGCATCAATGATGCACCGGCCCTGGCCAAGGCGCACGTGGGCATCAGCATGAGTGATGCTACGCAAGTCGCTGTTAAATCTGCAGAAGTCGTCTTATTGAAAGGAGACCTTTCCCTGCTTGAGAAAGCGTTCGGTACCACGCGCACGACCCGGCGGACGATCAAGGAGAACCTTTTCTGGGCTTTTTTCTATAACGTATCTGCCATCCCGTTGGCGATGATTGGCTTGCTGACACCCATTGTGGCCGCTTTCGCTATGGCTGCTTCGGATGTGGTCGTGATCCTTAACTCGCTGCGGCTTAAAAGGCGCCGGCTCAGGTAGTGGACGTTTAACCGTTCATCGACATCAGGAACTCTTCATTATCCTGCGTATGCCTTATGCGTTCCATCAGGAATTCCATGGCTTCCATTGCGGTCATGTCTGCGATGAACTTACGCAACACCCAGATCCTGTTCATGAGGTCCTTATGCAGGAGCAGGTCTTCACGGCGGGTGCCGGAAGCCACGATATCGATGGAGGGGAAGATCCGTTTGTTCGACAGCCTGCGGTCGAGCTGCAATTCCATGTTGCCCGTGCCCTTGAACTCTTCAAAGATCACCTCATCCATCTTGGAGCCTGTGTCGATCAGGGCGGTGGCGATGATGGAAAGCGATCCGCCATTTTCAATATTTCTGGCGGCACCAAAGAAGCGCTTGGGTTTGTGGAGCGCATTGGCGTCCACACCCCCTGAGAGTACCTTGCCCGATGCGGGCGATACCGTGTTGAATGCCCTGGCCAGGCGTGTGATGCTGTCCAGCAGAATCACTACATCGTGCCCACATTCCACCATCCTCTTGGCTTTCTCCTGGACGATGTTGGATACCTTGACGTGGCGTTCGGCCGGCTCGTCGAAAGTGGAGGAGATCACTTCTCCTTTCACATTTCGGGCCATTTCGGTGACCTCTTCCGGCCGTTCGTCGATAAGCAGGACGATCAGGTACACTTCCGGGTGGTTGGCTGCAATGGCATTCGCTATTTCCTGCAACAGGATGGTTTTACCTGTTTTGGGCTGCGCCACGATCAGGCCACGTTGCCCTTTACCCAGTGGCGCAAACATGTCGATGATCCTGGTTGACAGGGTTTCACCCGGGTGCCCGGTGATCTTGAATTTTTCCTCGGGAAACAGCGGCGTCAGAAAATCGAAAGGCACGCGGTCCCTGACCTCGGCCGGAATCCTGCCGTTGATGTTTTCCACCTTGATCAAGGGGAAATACTTCTCATTTTCCTTGGGTGGCCGGATGCCCCCTTCAACGGTGTCGCCGGTTTTCAGTCCGAAAAGCTTAATCTGGCTCTGCGAAACGTAAATGTCATCGGGCGAGTTCAGGTAGTTATAATCTGAGGAGCGCAAAAAGCCATAGCCATCGGGCATGATCTCCAGAACCCCTTCTGCGGAAATGATCCCATCAAACTCATAAACGGGTTCTCCCGTTCTTCTGTCAAAGCCCTTGGGCTTTTGATAGGATTCCACATCCTTTTCTTTGGGTTCTTGTTTGTCCCTGGTATCTTGGGGGCTTGCAGATTCGTGCTTTTGGGCTTCCTGCCTGGTCTCAGCCTCTGCCTTTTGGCCCTGTTTGGCGTCTTTCTGCTGCTGGGCTTCGTGTTGTTGTTTCTTTTTCCCCTGGCTTGCATCCCGGCTATCTAATGAAGCAGTTTTTTCAGCCGCAGGCTGGTCAGCCGGTTTTTTCTGCTGTTCCTTTTTCTGCTGCTCTTGTTTCTTCTGCTGCTCCCTGGCCTCCTGGGCAGCCTGTTGTTCTTTTTTGCTGGGTCGCCCTCTCTTGCGGCGTTCCTTGGGTTTTTCCGCAGGAGCTTTTTCCTTCTCCTGGGAAGCAGCCGGCTTTTCCTGTACGCCTTCCTGTTTAGCCGCTTCCTGCCCGGAGCCGGCAGCGCGCTTTTTCTCCTGCTGACGGTCCTCCTGCTGTTTTTGCTGTGCTTGCTTTTGCTCCTGGTCAGCTGAGTCCTGCTTTGATTTGGCTGTCTGCTCCGAGGAGGAGCCCGCAGGAATGCGCTTGCGCGGACGACCTGGTCGACGGCGCTCAGCCGTTTTTTCCTGTTTGGATTCTGCAGCCGCAGGTGGATTTAAAGCCTGGGCATCCAGAATTTTATAAATGAGGTCTTGCTTTTTGTAAGAATCCACTTTTTTGATGTCTAAACTCCTGGCAATCTCTTTGAGGTCGGCGAGAAGTTTGCTGTTTAATTCTACTATGTCGTACATGGAGGTAATAATTAGTGATCTGAAATGAAAGATTGATTCATGAAAGACAGCTATGAGCTAAGGTAATAATGGGGGCCCGGTCCTGCTCCCGGGGTATCAGATTGTAATCAACCACTCCGCAGAAGCTATCGCTGATGCTAACAGGTATAACAGTATGATGCAGGTATGTTTTCCAAAGAAAAATGTTGAATAAGCAGGAATCGCTGCAAATATACACATTTCTGATAAAACAAAAAAATATTTTTGTGAGCTACCTCCCTGATAATCAAAATTACCAGATCGGAGACTTCCTTCATGCCACAAGCTGAATTCACCGGATGTCACGGCCAAAAAGGCCTGACAGGGCCAGCGGGCATAAGGCTGTCAAAATATTCAATCTGACACAGAACGATTGTTAGGGCATTTTACGTAATTTTGCAGGTAAATATTGTGTATGTACTCACATTCCTGTTGAAATAACCAAAACTTATCAAACATGCTACAACGTATTCAGACCGTTTATCTCTTTTTGGTATTTGTGTTTGCCATCCTTTTTGTGATGTTGCCCATCGCTAACCTGGTGCCGGAAGATCCCTTTGTATCCTTGCAGTTATCCAAATACCCGGTCTTCTTTGACGCCCATGAGGGGCTCACAGGCCGCTGGATGGCACTGCTCCTTGTTATCCTGTTTTTCATGGCCATTTTGTTGACCATCGCCACGTCATTTTATTACAGGAAAAGGCTGGTGCAGATTAAACTGGGCAAATACAATATGCTCATTCATGCCGCCATGATCCTGGTCAGTTTCTTTATGATTGACAGCATTCGTACGCAGCTTGAACAGTATGAGGTCTCTTATGGGCCAGGCCTGTTTTTCCCGATCATTTCCCTGCTGTTTATCCTGCTGGCCAATCGTGCCATACGCAAGGATGAGAACCTGGTCAGGGCCGCTGACCGGATCCGGTAGCACTTACCAGGCCGTCAGCACGCACCGTTCAGAGAAAAGGTCACTGCAGGCGAAAGCTACCCATCCTTGATACATAAAGCCGGACCACGCTTTTTAAATCGCTATGGTCCGGCTTTTTTTTACAGGGTTTTCGGGTTGTTAATCCTCCAGCCGTTTAATGATGTAGTCGCTGTTAAACAGGCGCAAGGCCCCCATGTATTTCAGCTTGAATTTAATGAAGTCGCCGACCTGGTAATTCCTGGGATTTTTCCCGAGGTCAATTACCAGGATGTCTGAACTGGCACCGGCCATTTCCATGTCCTGGTCCATAGGAATCAGAAAGTCGGGACTGATGTCTAGCAGGCCAACATCCAGCAATGCGCGCCAGGAGGTCT
>PUPG01000135.1 GCA_003553005.1 Bacteroidales bacterium | reverse complement strand
GCGACGCGGTATCCCAGGTAAGGCATCAGGGCCGTGGTGATGGCCGGACTGTGCATCGCCTTCTCCAGCGACAGCGAACTGTGCACCTGGAGTCCGTCGAGCAGCAAGCTCCCCATATTGTTGCCTGCTGATGTAAGCATTTCCAGGCTGTCCAGCATCGCGTGGCCGATGAGCGGGATATAGGCATTCAAATCCAGACATCCCTGTCCGGATAGCGAGGTAATAAGCTGGTCATTGCTATAGACTTTATGCGCAATGCTGATGATGTATTCCGGGATCACCGGGTTTACCTTGCCGGGCATCATGCTGCTGCCGGGCTGCCTTTTGGGGAGGGTGACCTCGGGCGTGCCTGTAAGGTCTGAGGCCAGCAGGCGCAGGTCTGATGCGATCTTTTCGAGATTTACTGCGTGCGCTTTCAGGATGCCGTGCACCTCCACCAGGGCATCCAGGTTTTGTGTGGTATCGGTGTGATTGTCGCTGCGGGTCACGGGCAGGTTGGTCAGCTGCTGCAGCTGATGCACCACTTCCATCACATAGTAACGTGGCACGGCCAGACCACTGCCCGTGGCCCCGCCACCCAGGTTGACCACCTTGATGCGCTCAAAACATTTGGAGATCCGCCACCAGTCGCGTGCAAGGGCCTCATTGTAGGCGCTGAAAAGCATCCCATACGATGAGGGCAGCGCTTGCTGCATCTGGGTGTAGGCCATGCGCAGGCTGCCGCGGTATTGTCCTTCCAGCTTTTCCATGCGGGCACGCAGGCTGTTGATGCCCTCCTCAAGCAAATGCAGCTGCTGCATCACCGCAAGCGTCAAGGCGGTGGGCACCACATCATTGGTGCTCTGAAACAGGTTGGCATGCCGGTAGGGGTCGATCACATCGTACTGCCCGGGGACATGTCCCATCTGCACCAGGGCCGCATTGGCCAGGATCTCATTGACATTCATGTTGATGGAAGTCCCGGCACCCCCCTGCACGGCCGGCACGATAAAGTGATCGATGTATTTACCGGCAGCCATCCCGGTAGCCGCTTCCTCCAGGTGGTCAAACACCTCCATGCGTTCCATGCCGGCAGGCAGTTGCTCAGCCGGGAACTTGCCCTCGGCGGCCCTTTTAAACGATAAGATACAACGGTATGCGGCTTGCTTGACCAGTCCCATGGCCCGGTACCAAGCCGGGTGAAATGCTTCCCGTCCCGGAAAGTTGCCGGCTGAACGGATGGCGTGTATCCCGTAAAGGGCATTCCCCGGAACCGGAATTTTACCCAGAAAGTCCTTTTCTTCTCTCATAAAAGTATTTTTGCGAAATAAAGATACGCATTTTGATCCTACCGATAAATAAACCAATATCGCAGCACACCATAATCCCAATTTTTTACAATTGAAGCATTTATTGCCAAGGTAAAGCACATTGCGAGAAATAGTGAAATTTTGGTATTTTCACCTCGCATACGCAGCCTACTAAACTTTTTTATCAAAACGTTGTTTCTTTAAACAAATAACCATTTTGCTACTAATAAATCAAGAAAACGTTCTATGGACAATTTTTACCTGTATCTCATTCCCGTGATCGGCATCATTGCCGTTTTCTTCACGTACACCCGCGTGCTGTGGATCAGGAAGCAGCCCAAAGGTACCGACAAGATGATGCGTATCGCTGGCTATATTGCCGACGGTGCCATGGCTTTCATCAAGGCAGAGTACAAGATCCTGTCGATCTTTGTGCTTTCCATTGCCATCCTCCTGGCCCTTACCACGGGCACGGAAACAACCCATCCACTGGTGGCCCTTTCCTTTGTGATCGGTGCCCTGAGCAGTGGACTTGCTGGTTTTATCGGCTTGCGCATCGCCACCAAAGCCAATGTACGCACCACGCATGCCGCGCGCACCGGACTTAACCCGGCGCTGCGCATCGCATTTGCCGGTGGCAGCGTAATGGGCCTCTCGGTGGTTGGTCTTGGCATATTGGGCCTCAGCCTGCTGTTTATCATCTATGCCCACGCTTTCGGTGTTGAAACCGTGGCTAGTGTAGACCGGGTGCTAACCATCGTGACGGGTTACTCCTTTGGTGCTTCGTCCATCGCGCTTTTCGCGCGTGTGGGTGGCGGTATTTTCACCAAGGCTGCCGACGTGGGTGGCGACCTGGTGGGCAAGGTAGAGTCGGGCATCCCGGAGGATCACCCGCTCAATCCGGCTGCAGTTGCGGATAACGTGGGCGATAACGTGGGCGACGTGGCCGGAATGGGTGCTGACCTTTTCGAATCCTATGTCGGAAGTATGATCGCTGCCATGGTCCTTGGAGCTACCTTCATGACAGCCACTTACACGGATGCCTTCAACGGACTTTCTCCCGTCGTCCTGCCCCTCTTCCTGGCAGGTGCAGGAATCATCGCGTCCATCATCGGCACCTTCTTTGTCCGCGTGAAAGAAGGAGGCAACCCGCAAAATGCATTGAATGCCGGACAGCTTACCTCGTCCGTGGTCATGGTGGTTTTCGCTTATCTGCTGATCACCAACATCCTGCCAGCAAGCCTGACCTATACGGATATGCTCTACGGCGGCGTGGAAAGAACCATCACCGCCAATAACATTTTCTTCTCCTCTATGATCGGACTGGCTGCCGGACTGATCATTGGCTATTCTACGGAATTTTTTACCGGCACCAATTACCTGCCGGTAAAGATCATCGCACACCAGTCTACTTCAGGAGCCGCTACCAATATCATTTCCGGACTTGGCATCGGGATGCTTTCTACCATCATCCCCATCCTGACCATTGCCGTTGCCATCATGGCGGTATTCCATCTTGCAGGTCTCTATGGCATTGCCATCGCAGCCGTGGGGATGCTCTCCAATCTCGGCATTCAGCTTTCCGTGGACGCTTACGGCCCTGTATCCGATAACGCCGGTGGCATCGCGGAGATGTCAGAACTTGAACCCGAAGTGCGGGAGCGCACCGATAAACTGGATGCCGTAGGCAACACGACGGCAGCCATCGGCAAGGGATTTGCCATCGGTTCAGCTGCATTGACCGCCCTGGCGCTTTTCGGGGCCTATATGACCGCTGCCAACATTACCCGCATCGATGTGTCGCAGCCTTTCGTGATTGCATCGGTTTTCGTGGGCGCACTCCTGCCCTATGTGTTTTCCGCCCTGACCATCCGCGCGGTTAGTGAAGCAGCCCAGGACATGATCGAAGAGGTGCGCGACCAATTCAACCGGATTGAGCCGCTGAAGAAGGCCCTGGAAGTGATGAAAAAGAACCAGGGCAAGCCAACCAAAGAATGGAGCAAGGAGGATCACGACATCATGGATGCCGCGGATGGCACCCCGGATTATGCCAGTTGTGTCACGATCTCTACACGTGCCGCCCTCAGGCAAATGATCCTTCCAGGCGTCATTGCCGTGGCCGTGCCTGTGCTGACTGGCGTATTGCTCGGTGCTGAAGCGCTTGGCGGACTACTGGCCGGCGTCACCGTGTCGGGCGTCCTGCTCGCCATCCTGCAGTCCAACGCAGGGGGCTCCTGGGACAATGCCAAGAAACTCATCGAAAAGGGCATCACCCACAACGGCAAAGAATATGGTAAAGGCACGGAAGCACACAACGCCTCCATCGTAGGCGATACCGTGGGTGATCCGCTCAAGGACACCAGCGGTCCTTCGCTCAACATCCTGCTTAAGCTGGTTGCTATTGTGGCGCTTGTGCTGGCGGGAGCAATATTCTGATTGGACAATCCGCTATTTTTTAAAGGGGTTTGAAGTTTGAGGTTTGAAGTTTGAGGTTTGAAGTTTGAGGTTACCCGAGGCAACTTCAAACTTCAAACCTCAAACTTTTTGTATTATCTTTAAAACATGGCCCAAGCACTATCCTTATCCCTGGCCCCTTTCAGGGGGATCACCAACAAGCATTACCGCCGTGCGCTGCATACACACATCGGGGGATACGACTGGTATTATGCCCCTTTCATCACCGGATGCGGTTACCAGCAAATCCACCCGGCAAAACTGGATGACCTGTTGCCGGCGGATGACCTGCAGGCCATCACCATTCCGCAGATCATCAGCAACGACGCCAGGGAGATCATTGCCCTGGCCAACGCATTGCACAAGGCGGGCTACCAGCACCTGAACTGGAACCTCGGATGTCCTTTCAGGCGGATCACCCATAAAAAGCGGGGCAGCGGCCTCCTTCCCTACCCCGGTGACATCGCACGCATCCTGGAAGCAGTATTTCAAGCGGCAATTTTTGCCACCGGGGCGGTCAAGCTATCCATCAAAACCCGAACTGGCTACTACGACCCGCAAGAGATCCGGGATTGCCTGCCCATTTTCAATGCCTTTCCCATTGATCACCTCATCCTGCATCCCCGCACTGGCAAGCAATTGTATAGTGGCCAGGCAGATCCCAATGATTTTGAGCACATCCTGGAGCAGGCCAATCACCCGGCAGTGTATAATGGCGACATCCACAATACTATTTCTTTCGGAAAAATCCGCGACAGGTATCCTCGGCAGCAAAGCTGGATGCTTGGACGCGGGGCCCTGATCAACCCCTTCCTGGCTCACGAGTTAAGGGGAGTGCATCTCGCGGAAGAAGAAAAACGGAACAGGCTTGCTGCCTTCCATCATAGCCTTTGGCAACATGCCCTGGAGAATATCCCTGGTGAATCCAGGCAAACCGGCTGGATGAAAGCGGTCTGGCATTATCTGTCAGGGATGTTCACCGAAAGTCAGCACGTTTTCTCTGCGATCAAAAGGGCACAAACCCAAGCAGCGTATATCGCAGCTGCAGAACAAGCCTTGCAGCAGCCATTTGCCACGGAAGCAGAAATCTCCGGTCATTTTCACCGCCTGTGCCAGTAAGACACCTTATATCCGAAACCCTTCATTAGCACATTGGCAAATTAGCACATCAGCACATTAAATAGGTTTGCTCATGTAAAAAAAATCTGCTTATTTTACAGTCCAATCCAAAACAACCCGTCACTCCATGTCGAAACCCCATAGGCGTCCCAGGCTCTTCGAGGCACTGATCCCGGT
>PUPG01000038.1 GCA_003553005.1 Bacteroidales bacterium | reverse complement strand
GATTATTACCAGGCAGCGGACACAGACACCCTGCAGGCCATCCTGCGCTACTGGGAAGAGTCCTGCGGCATTACAGAGCCCATGATGCGCTTTACCATCCTGTGGCAAATCGAGACCAACACCTTCAGTGAGGACTGGCTCCCGGAGCATTTGCCTGCCATGCTGCTGGATTACCGCGAGGCCACGGAGAGCGACACGGACACGCACGATTATTTTCATTTTGGCGAATGGGAGTACCACACAATCGACGAAGATTACCGCCGATTCACCTCGTCGATGGCTGAAAGGCTGCAAGCTTATGAGGACCTTTCACCCGTGGAAAGTTTCTTTGTAAATTTTTATGGCCATAATTTCGAGCGGGCCATGGGCTGGCTTGAAGACGGAACGCTGGCAGGCACACGGGTTGATTCATTGTATGCTGAGCATATCGAAGCGACCAGGGAGGTCAGGCCTGCCGGATATACACACGGCGGATTTTACTTTGGGTTCTGGAACCCTTCCGGCAACCTGGATGTGTTAGGCGTACATCCGCAGGTGGGGATGTCGGTCGACGTGATCCGCGGCAGGGCCCTCTACGGACTTCAGCTCAGGCTTGGCTTTGGGGACGCATCCAGACCCTACACCACTGAGATCGGGGGCAGCTACGTAAGCACAAATAATTTTTTGCAACTGACAGCAGGACTTCAGTTGGGTATTGACCTGCTCAACAGTGCATCCCACTCGTTGTTCATGACAGGTGGCCTGGCTTATGATGCCATCGATCCAACTAGCACTGCCGATCGGGAGGCAGGCCGCACCGGCGACCTGCAAACCCTCAACCTCAATGCCGGCATCACCCTCCACCGAAGGTTCGACAGGGGCAACCTCTTCTCCATCATGGTGAATTACCATATCGTCAACTACGACAATCCCGGTGGCACCGATCTTTCAGGAAATGTGCTTACCTTTGGCATCGCTTACGGGATCATGACCCGTACTGCTGACAGTGAATCACGCTAATCGCCAAAAAAAGCAATGATATCCTTGCCGATCAAAGGGCTTCGCCGGGAAGAAAAGAAGACGTTTGCCCTGCATTTTTCCTATTCTGTCATTGAAGGGATCCTGGCAGGGCTCATTGCACTGAATGAGTTTGTTTTCGTAAAGAGCCTGATGGGGTCCAGCTACCAGATGAGCGTGCTCTTTCAGTTCTCCACCCTGGTCTTTCTCCTTCTGATCTTTTTCAGCACCTTTCTGCGCCGGATCAAAAACAAGAAAAACCTGTTGCGCCGGACAGCCATCATCACGCGGCTCCCGCTGTTGCTGCTGTTGTTTTTTCCACAGAGCGCCGACCAGCTCACCGGGGACTCCATCTATCATTACATCTTTCTCGCCATCTTTCTCTTCTACTTCCTGGCCAACCCCATCGTGTTTCCCAGCATCAACCTGTTTCTGAAAAACACCTACTCGCACGAAAACTTTGGCAAGTTCTACAGCTATGCCACCACCGCCAACAAGATCGTGATGATGATCACCACGTTCGTCTATGGCTGGGCGCTCGACGCCAACCACTACATTTTTGTGTATGTTTTTCCGGTCGCGGCGGTGCTTGGGATGACCTCCATATTTCTGCTTTCCCTGATCCCATACAAGCAGGAAGAGCCACCCGAAATGACCCACTCCATCTGGCAGGGCATCAAACAGTCGGTCGCGGAGATGACCAACATTTTGATCAAAAACGTGCCCTACCGGCACTTCCAGATTGCCTTTATGTTCTATGGCTTTGGCTTCATGGGCTCATTTACCGTCATCATCCTGTTCTGGGAGTTTGGCCTGGGCCTCAATTATTCGAGCGTGGCCTTTTACCGGAATGCCTACAACCTGCTGGCCATACTCATCCTGCCATTTTTCGGAAACCTGATCGGGCGCATCGACCCCAGGCGGTTTGCCTCGTTGTCCTTCCTGTCGATGGCAGCCTATATCTTTACGCTCATCCTCACCCAGCGCTTCGATGGCTATATTGAGTTCTGGGACATCACCCTCTACCACACGCTGATCTTCTACATCCTTTTTCACGGAATCTTTGCCGCCACCATGGTGCTGATGTGGAGTATCGGCTCGGCTTACTTTTGTGCGCCCTCTGAGGCCGGCATGTACCAGTCGATACACCTCGGCCTGACCGCCGTGCGGTCCATCTTCGCCCCGCTGCTGGGCGTGGTCTTCTATGAGTTGTGGGGGTTCACGGTGGCATTTTCCATTTCCATCACGAGCCTGGTCATCGGGGCGGGCATCATGTGGTGGTCCTCAATATTCCATCCGCTGAAGAAAAAAGAAGTGCTGGATTAATCCGCCCCCACACGCTGTAAAGCCAGGATCATCTTTTTGATCAGCCGCCGTTTCTCGCGGTTGAAGGCATGCACCATCCTCGAACCTTCCGGGTAGGCTTCGATGTTCTCAAAGCTCGACGCCTTGCCCACAAAGTGAACCTGGGCGGCCTTGCCCGGCTCCCTGCCTTTGCCCGTAGCCTCGTCCAGGATGGCCTGTTTCGTAGCAGATCCGTCGGCGTGGTCATCAGCCACGTATTTGCTGTAACAGATGATCTGCTGCCCTTGATTCACCCCTTTCCGGATCAGCGGAAACAGCTTGCTGACATCCACCTTATCTTCATACGTGCCTTCCAGGCAAAGATCGGTAATCACCAGGCGGATATCTGCGTGTCCAATATGTTCACTGTCCCCTGCCCGGTACATGAAGTCGCAGATCGACTCATTATCTGAAAGGAAGGAAAAGGAAAAGTAGCGGCCCAGCCCGCTGAGCTCAATGGCATCCTTGATTTTTTCCACGGAATCCCTGTTTTCGACCCACAGCACCGGCACACGTTTGTTTCCAAACCGGGTTTTGATCAGATCCTCCAGGATGTCTTCCAGGGCATCTTCGGCAATTTCTGAAACCCGCTGCCAGAAACCGGAATAATAGTCATCCGGCAGACCAAGGGCCAGGGGGTTCATCAGCACACTGCGCAAGATGAAGAAGTCGCCCTGATCCCCGCGACCGGCAAGTTGAAGGTTCTCCTCCGGGATGCCGGCCTGCTTCTGCATGGCATCGATCTGCTCCTGGTAGTCTTTGTAGTTGATGCTGGTTTTGGAGATGAAATACTCATAGCTGGAAGTCAGCCTGGATATCTTTTTGGTCATGTTGTCAAACACCTTGTTGGCAAGCAGATTCATGTACCTTGGATGCTCCACGACCCCAGGATACCCGATGCTGTAGCACACCACGTTGGTTTCGGGATAGTATTGCGGCACGATCTTGCATTGGTCGGGTGCTTCCCCGGGAATCGTGTGGTAGAATTTTTTTGCGGCGATCATGTTGTGCAGCATCAGCTTGCCATGGCCAGTGATGTTCAGGGGCACAATGCGACTGGCCAGGTAGCAGGCGGCAGCGGCGGCTCCGGGCCGGCTCCCCTCCAGCGTAGCCTGACCCAGGAAAATGCGTTCGGCACCCGGCTGGGTGTCGCCGCTCCATTTCAGGTATGGCGCCTCAAAGGAAATCAGGTCCTTGGCCTCGTGGTTTCTGAAAATGACGCTGCCGGCAGGATAAGGGATGTAGCCCAGCTTGTGGGGGTCTATGGTAATCGAATCGGCATGATGCAAGGCCTGGATCGGCTCGAAAATATCCGCCAGCGACTTGTCCACGGCATCCAGCTCACTTTCCCGGATCACGAATCCTTCTTCCGTCACGTAATGGCCCTGCGCATTCCTGCTGGTGTTTTTCTTGAAGTCGGCGATTGCGGCACGATGATCCGGGTGTCGCCCGAAATCCTCCGTGGTGAAGAGGGAAGCGTAATAACCGCCATAAGCCGCGTCCGCGTGGATATAAAACGACCGGGCCTCCTTTTCCAGCTCCCGCCGCAGGTCCACCAGGGCATGCATCGGGTCAAGCACCCCTTCTTCGGTGGTGCCGATGATCGGGATCACGGCCAGCACCGGTACATCCTTGTTTTTTTCAAGATGTTGCTGCAGCTTGCTGACGTCCATCCGGTAGTTGATGTCTGCGGGTACGGTTTTAAGTTGCCTGATCCCCAGACCCAGCACTTCCATGCTCTTCTCCCAGCAATAATGCTTGGTCTGGGCGATGATCACCACCGGATAAGGCAGATCCGCTCCGGTTTCTTCCCTGATCATCGCATGGACTCCATGGATGCCCTGGTATTGCAGGCTATATCCCCTGATGGCCTGAAGCAGGGGCTCCGCATCCGGGTTTTGCTTTTGGTAACGCCGACTCAATTTATTCAGAAACGCATAGCACAAGTCCGGCGACAGGTTAAACAGGGCCTTGTAGTCAAGATCAGCCACCTTCACTGGCTTTTCCCCGAAATAGGGCACCTTCATGTCCTGCAAAAAACCAAACCGGTCCGGCTCCTTGTCCATCGCCAGCTTCAGGGCCAGCGGCATATATTTCAGGTTGCGCGCCACCCATAAGCCTTCGATGTTGGCCACGGTACCCCCGGAGCACAGGTGGCCCCAGGCGTGCTCCTCCCCGCATGCACCTTTGGCCGCTACCGCCGAGTAAGCGGGATAACCGACCATCTTGCACAGGCTGCTAATAAAATCCATTTCCCACTGGGTGGTCACGGTAGACACCTCCCCGGTCACGTTATTGGGGTTGTACATGATGGTCGATATGTAGCCGGCAATGGCCGGGTAGATCAGGTCGCTGTTCATGTGCGCGATATAGGAGGTGTCCCAGGCAGGAATGGAGTGGGCGCGCAATTTGCTGAGCATCGCTTTCAGCTCCTGCATGAAATCCGCGCGGGTGTGGTTATACGCCTCGCTGAGCTTGTGCCGCTCCGAGATCAGCGGCGGGTCATCCGGATGGTAGTTGTTGCGAAAGTTAAGAATGTCTTCTACGATCACATCGAAGAAGCGCTTGAAGGTCTCATTGTTTTCTGACTTGGGACCTAAGAACAGGGAGGTGATATCCATGGTGTAATTAAAGATTTGGTTTCTGGATGAATAACGGCAAAACAGGTAAAATTTGGTGTTTTTGAACCTTGGTGGCATCTATTTTGCCACCAAG
>PUPG01000206.1 GCA_003553005.1 Bacteroidales bacterium | reverse complement strand
GGTATGCACCCCGGGCGATCTCGTATTGTCCGGCCAGACTGATCCGGCCACCGGGATCCACGCCATAGGTGATCAGGCCACCGCCCTGGATCTCCAGGACATCTCCCGCCACCTCATCGATCAGAATGCGCACATCGGTAGACGGATCGATCTCCACGTTCACACTGATATCCAGGTTTTGAAAGGCAGACTGCATCGGCTCAGTTTCTTCCGGCCGCAGCGCCAATTCGGTAAACACATCCTCATATACGGCCATAAACTCCACAACCCCCTCATCCCCGATGGCCTCGGGCATATATTGTGGTGGGATGAAAGTGAAGTTAGACCCTTGGTTCAGTTTCAGTCTGCCTTCGATTACCGGCCTGACCATGTCGCCGGTCATGCTCAGGTCCGTATCGATCAGCAAACGACCAAAAAACAAGTCGTTGGCATCCCTGGGAATATCCAGCAGCAGGAAGTTGGAAGAGGTCAGGTTCAGGTCAAAGGAAATGTCTGACAAGTCGTGCATGCTGATGGTACCATCCAGGCTGGCGGGCCGTTCGCTCCTGTCGAGCAGGGTGAAGTTGCTGAACCGGACCTGATGCTGATCGAAGGCAATGGTCTCTTCGGGGATGGCATACCTGGCGTTGAGGAATGCGGCATGGAAGCCGACCTGGTCGAAATGCACGGCACCGTCAATCTCCGGGTTTGCCGGTTCACCCACGATATGCAAAGCTCCGGATATCTGCCCTTCCATATCTGACAGCTGCTCGAATGTAAGCGCTTCGAGCGTAGCCAGTTCCAGGTTCTCCAGCTTGAGTTCAAAATCCATGAAATCTGCCTCAGCCTGTTCGTAGGTTCCCGTGAGGTCGATCCGGTTGCCGTATCCGCTGACGGAAGCATCCACCTGGTAGAAGCCGGGCTCGGGACTCTTTACGAGCAGCGCCACATCCCCGATGGCATCTCCGCCATAGCCAAGGTTATCTACGTGCAGGTCTGCGGTAAACGCGAAGTCATTATATAGATCGTGCAGTACGACATAGCCATCAATGACGCCTTGAGCAAGGGCCTCGCCCCCCAAAAGGTCAAACTTGCCGATGTCGATATTTTGCAAGGACAATTGCAATGGAGAAGCATCACCTTCTCCTTCTTTGCTGCTGATCGCGATCTCTTTTTCTTCTTGATGGATGCGCAGGTCACTGGCCTCAATCTTTTGTGCAAAGACCCTCAGGTAATTTCCGGGATCGATCTGCCAGTCTTCCCTGTTTACCGTGATGGCGGTATCCAGTTTCAGTTCGGTATACTCCACATCCTGTTTCAGGCTTCCGGCAAGATCCAGCCAGGATTGATCCTGCATGTCGGAAAATGCCACGCGAAAGTCAAGCACCTGCTCCCTGAATGACCCTGAGGTTTGGAAATCTTTTATGGTCAGGGCATCGCTTGTCAGTTCCGGGACCTGAAAGGAAAAGTCGAGCATCTCCGTGTCGGAGCCCGCCTCCAGGGACAAATCCCTGATGTGCCAGCCGCCAAAGATCATTTCCGGCATTTTGGCATCCATTGCCAGCAAGCGCTCAGTACCATTAAACCGGGCTTGCAGGCTGATTGGTTCAAATGATTGAATCTGAGGAAACAGCAGCTCGTGAAAGTAGGGCGATGGCCGGATGGTCAGGGAGAGTTCAAAATGCTGATCCGGGATTTCAGGGTCATCCACATAAATGTAACCTTCATCCGGGTCCCTCTCCATACCCAGGTAGGTTAAGGCATGGTCTGCCAGGGCTGAGGGAATGGCTGCAGGGGACACGTTTCCCTGGTATCGCCCTTCCAGCATGGGGGCGAATATTTCCGCAAAATAATAGGCGTCGTTGGTATTGGTATTGATGTGCAGGCTGTCCAGGTGATACACGTCTCTGTCGAGGAGCACATGGGTATCGTGCACGTATAGCCAGCCATCCGGGAAATCCGGTTTTTTCATGGTAAAGGAGCCTTCGAGATGCGTTTGTACGGCGATCATCTCTTCCGTAAGGTGCAGTGCATTGGCATTGAGATGGTCCAGCTTCCAGTTGAGAGCCAGTTCAGGCTGTTCAGCGCCAAGAAAGACCTCTGTTTCCAGGTCCACGACCAGGTGTTCATCATCATAGCGCAAGGCTGTCTCGAAAAGCCCTTCCGCACCATTGACCAGAACCGCCAGGGAGCGGTAAGTGTAATCATTGAACCTGAGGGAGTCAACATGCAAATCCAGCTCCAAATCCATGCTTTCAGGGGCAAAGCCCTTTCCACTGGCTTGCAGGCTCGCCGACAGATCCTGCAACAGCTCATCCTCGCCAATGAGTGCCAGGGGTTGACTCCCGGTGATTTTCAGGTTTCCCTGCCATTCAGGAATCTCTTCTTCTGTTTCCTGGTAGGAAAAGGCGGCATCGGCATCAAAAAATGCGGAGGCAAGTTCCATATCTGCCTGAAAATCCTTCAACCTACCGGAAAGCGCAGCCTGCATATCCATTTCGGGAGGCAGGGTCAGGCCATGTGGCCGGTTTTCTTCGGGAAGGTATGCCATAAGCCTGGGAGGATGGACAGAGACATGCATGACCGGCAAGTCAAAGCCAAGATTTTCCAGGTCAGGATACCCCCTGATTTGTCCGGCTGCATGCATTGAAAGCCGGTCAGCCACCACCAGGTTCAGGGTATCCATTTGCAAGTCACCCAGCTGGCCTTTGGCCCGGAGCGTCATCTCCAGTGGTGGTGCTTCGTCATCCGGGAAGAGCAAGGCAAGCTCAGGCAGGAGGTTGCTTACATCCCTGCCGATCTTAGCTGTACGGACATCTACATCGACAGGTACGTTCGCGTGCAGGTCGAAGGTGCCAGTCAGCGGCAAGCCGGCGAAGACATCTGCGTCAAGCAGGGATTCACCGGTTTCCAGGTGCAGGTTGCTGATCCGGGTATGGCGGCCTGAATGAATGCCTGCGGCAAATCGCTTGACGTGCAGTCCATCATCTTTGGTTAGTGCCAGGTGCTTCAGGTCAGCCCGAATCGTATCCGGCCCGTAAAAGGCATCCGTCACTTCCAGCCGGACTTGCTCGAAGCGCATCCCTGCTGCGGCAGTCATTGGAATGTCTGCAGAAAACGTGTCAACCGCAAAACGCATGTCTTGCAGGTCAAGATCTCCCGGGGTAAGCGACAGTTGATCCAGCGCAATCTCAAAAACAGCTTGTGCGTCCTCGGTATACAAAAAGTCTACCTGCTCCAGCTGCAGCTTTGCCAGGGCCACATCCGGGGGCACTCCCGGTTCTTCTTCCCGCTCAGGAGGTGGCCGGCCACGCTCACTGGAATGATAACGCAAATGACCGCCTGCAATCAGGGTTTCACCTAATGCATAGCGGCCATCACCCAGATCCAGTGCATCTACGGTAGTATGGATTTGCTGCAGCTGCAACTGGAAGTCCAGTCCGGAAAAATAGTCTGCGTAACGAAAACGGATATTGTCCAGCTTGATGGCGCCCAGATCAAAAGTCCAGGCTGGCGCACTGTTCGATTCCTTTTGTGCGGATTGGTCAGGCGGATGGGCTGTATCGCCTTGCTGAACACTGGATAAATGTGAGTCCGCTACTGCCGCATCATTGTGGCTGGCCCCACTGTCGTCAGTCGCACTGCCCATTGCACGGATCAGCTGATCATAGTTGAACAGGGTGTCGGGCTCAAGCCGGGTCATGTACACCGTAGCATCCCTGAGATTCAGGGTTCTCACTTCCACGTGGTTCCGGAGCAGTCCGCTGAGGTAGACATCAATATTCAGCTCACCCGCATACAACAAGGTATCGGCCTGCAAGTCTTCCACATACACCTCTTTGAGGCTCACTGACCTTGGGAGCCGGATCCCCACACGACTGATCGCGATTTCGGTACCGGTCCTTGCGGATAGTTGAGCCGTCACGTAGGCTGCCAGTCTTGTTTGCACGGCGGGAAACTGCAAGGCCACGACAATGGCCAGGATTAAAAGCAACAAAAGCAGCAGGCCACGCCACATCCATTTGATCAGCCTGCGAAAAAAGTTCATCATAGCACTGCTCCCGGTTATAAATAAACCCATGCACCACAGGGCATCGTAAGTTCTCAGGCCTAATTTACAAAAAAAAAGCCGGAGTAAAAACCCCGGCTTAAGCTTGTTGAATCCTTCTTCGATGATCGAAGAGCCAGTAAAGCAACAACGCCAGTCTGCAATCGATTATTGCTTGCGCTGATCGGCTAACTTTTA
This sequence comes from Bacteroidales bacterium, assembly GCA_003553005.1. The sequence continues at coordinate 863 of PUPG01000206.1, read as the reverse complement.
GTGGTCGCCACGCATGTTCATGATGTCGCGGTCAAACACGTACAAGCCATGTTTGCCAAGCAACTCAAGCTTGTCAATGATACCTTGTACGGAATCTTCTTCTTCGCGCTGTTCTTCAATGAACCACTGGATCCAGTTGTGGGTCGCAAAGTCTTTTTCCTCAAAAGCCAGTGCGGCAATATCGTTAATGGCAGCAGAAACCATTTTCTCATGGTCCAGGGCAGCATCAAAAGCTTCTTTTACCCCGGGAAAATCCTTTGGGGGTTTTTCCACCAGGGGAATCTCAGCATGGCCACCACGTTCGTTGATGTAGCGGATAAATTTCAACATATGTTCACGCTCTTCCTCCGATTGGGCATAAAACCAATCAGCGATTCCTGCGAGACCTTCATTCTCTGCCCATGAAGCCATGGCCATATACAGGTGTGATGCGTATACTTCTTTTGCAACCTGGTCATTCAGGATGTTTAGCATTTTTGTTGACAACATAATCTATCGTTTTTTGGGTTTAATGGTTTTTTATAAGACGAAACAAGCTTGATGCGGAATTGTTTAGTGTTTCACAAAAGAAAGATTTACCTGGTTAATAAAAAATGCTGTTTAAACGGATGGGCACCTAAACAAAATTACATAACTTTAGCGTGATTTTTTAAGGTTGAGGTTGAGGTTGAGGTTGAGGTTGAGGTTAAGGTTGAGGTTAAGGTTGAGGTTGAGGTTGAGGTTGAGGTTGAGGTTAAGCATCTTAAATGAACGCACGATGAGCAACAAGGACGAAATCATCTGTACCTGCAACGAGATCACCCGGCAGGAAATTGAAGATGCCATAAGGGCTAAAAAGCTTAAAACCATTGAGGAGGTTGGCG
>PUPG01000121.1 GCA_003553005.1 Bacteroidales bacterium | reverse complement strand
TCTGCGGCATCACGATGAAAATATTGAATAGCCCCATATAGGTGCCCATCTTGTGCGATGGCAGGGATCCGGTGAGGATGGCGTAGGGCATGGCCAGGATGCTGGCCCAGGCGATGCCGACACCGATCATCGACAGGATGATCCAGTTGGGGTTCGGGACGACCAGGATGCTCAGGTAGCCGATGGCCCCCATGATCAGGGCAAAGGCATGGGTATACCTGCGGTTGGTTTTTCGGGCGATTACCGGGAGGAGGAAGGCAATCAGCGCGGCAAAACCGTTGTATACCGCAAAGGACACGCCCACCCAGTTGGCCCCGGTGTTGTATTCTTCATCGATGTGCCTGAGGCGGCTGCGGACATCCTCCGGCAGGTCCACCTTATCGGCATGCTGCTGGAAGAAACGGACGACGCGCATCGAGGAGACCACTTCTTCTTCTCCTTCTGCAATCTGCGTGTTGTAAAGGTCCAGGTCTTCCTGGATGGCCGGCAGGCGGCGTTCCCAGGCATCATCCGGCTCCCGCTCCATGCGCTCCGATATCTCGGTAAGCGCGGCCACGTGTGATGGATCCAGCTTCATGTCGTAATGGTGACTGGTTACGCCAGGCGTGCCAAACGTCCAGAGGGTAAAAAGTCCCACCCAGGAGAAAAATTGCACTACGGCCAGCTGCCCCATCGTTTTGGGCATGCGGAATAAGTCGTTAATTACTGTGACAAAACCGTTGTTGGTGTTATTGCTTTTGATCAGCTTGCCGGCGATGAACTGGATGATGCCAAACAGCATGAACCCCACGGTGAGGATGTAGAGGTCGCTCCGGATGAACTCGTAGCGGTAGACCAGAAAGGTGAGTACGGCACCCAGCACAAACCAGAGCACCGAGGGCTTGCTGAAGCGCGTATAAGGCAAAAGCTCGCCGGACTTGTGGTCTTGCTCCACCCTTTCCTTGCCTTTTTCGAGCTCTTCAAATTCTTTTAATTTTTCCGGAGAATATTCTTTTGTACGCAGCACGGTCCACAGCACGGCAAAGAAAAACACCAGTCCGCCGACCAGGAAGGCCACGCGCACCGATGGAGGCACCTGACCTTCAGGTGCTACGTTGGCGATGCCGGCCAGGTTGGTCAATGCCCAGGGCAGCATGGAGGCGATCACCGAACCTGTGCCAATAAAGAAGCTCTGCATGGCAAAGCCCCTGTTGCGCTGGTCGGGTGGCAGCATATCGCCCACAAAGGCCCGGAAAGGTTCCATGCACATGTCGATGCTGGCGCCCAGGATCCAGAAGATCCCTACGGCGATCCAGAGTAGCGGTGCCGTGGGCAGCAGGATCAACGCAATGGAGGCCCCGATGGCACCAAAGAGGAAAAAGGGCCGTCGCCGCCCGAGGCGCGTCCACGTGTTGTCACTCATGTAACCCACAATGGGCTGTACGATCAGACCGGTGACCGGTGCGGCTATCCACAGGATCGGGATGGCCTCGACTTGTGCACCAAGGGTCTCAAAGATCCGGCTGACATTGGCATTCTGCAAGGCAAATCCGAACTGGATCCCAAGGAAACCGAAACTCATGTTCCAGATCTGCCAAAATGATAATCTGGGTCGCGTTTTCATAAACAAGTCCATTTAATATGATGAGGGTGCCGGAATGTTAAACAGGGACACTCCGGGAATTGTTCCTTCAAAGCACTCCAAAAGGGGGTTAAAGATAACAGATTTTTTGCAAAGAAAAGGCGCGCGGTGCTAATTACCAAACAATTGGAGGCAGTAATGAAAAATTAGTCCATCGCAAACGATTGCGGTGGCGACACAAATGGAAGACTCCTGCCTGAACGGATCGGGCTTGCCATTAAATGGGTGCTGCAAGGTGAAAAAACAACCCGGTTTCACCATGCCTGTTCAGGCTAACTTCGGACCGCAGTACCATGTCGTAATACGTATGGAGGTCCAGACCGATGCCGGTTCCGGCCAGCCAGCGGTTGGCCAGGTTGTTGCCCCCCTGGTAATGGCGGTCGTCCATGATGCCCACGTCGGTAAAAAAGTTCAGATACAGCGCATAATGGATGCGTGAGAAAGTTTCGGCGGGGATTACGGAGATATCGCTTACCCTTTCGGGAAGCAGGTTGTACTTTAGATTCGATTTGAAAATAAAAAACTTGTGTCCGTCCACCACATAATGTTCATATCCCCTGACCAGCGAACGGTTAAAACCCAGTCCCTCCCGGTCGAAATAAGCCAGGGTCGTTCCTTCGTTCCATTTGCCATATACACTCCAGGCGGCGTACCATTTGTCGACCAGTGGGGTGTAATGCCTCAGGGAGCCAAAGAGGGTGGTGACCCGCATGTGTTCGTCGGGCAGCAGGCCCAGGCCTTTTTGCTTTATGCCGCCTTCAATCAGGTAGCCGTCGAGTGGATAAGCCATGATGTCGCGGCGGTCGCGACGAAACGAATAGGCTGCGGTAAAGAAGGAGAAACGGTTTTCGCCATCAGGACCAAAACGGGGGTTCAGCTGCAGCAGGGTGTCGGCATAATGATGGTGATGAAAGGAAAGCGCCAGGCGATGCGTGTTGTAAAATCCGGGACGGAAACGTATGCCGGCAACAAAAGCGTACTCCCGGGAGATAAATGCATCGGATAGCCGGGCCACCAGCTGTTCGTTGTCTTCTGTATCATAAGCCCTGCGCTTGCTCCTGTCCAGGCTGTATTGCAGCTCTCCCCGGTAGGACTGATTGTCTCCGAAATAGGGTGTGATCAACTGCAGGTCGAGGCTTTGCACGTTCCCGGCCTTGGCTTCCATGCGGATCCGCTCATTTCGTCCGGAGAGGTTGTAAGCCCTGAGGTTGATGCCGTAATTGAACGCCGAGAAAGACGGGTCATCGAGCCACTGATTGAGGTTTGGCTCCTCCAGCTCCAGCACCGGTAAAGGCCAGATGTTCCAGCGCTCCACAAAATGAAAGGTAATGGCGACGGCCTGGTTGTCCCGTGGCTTCACCTCTGCCTCCACGAAGTTAAACAGGCCGGTGTTCATCAGGTTTAAACGGGCCCGCTCCAGGCGATCAGCCAGTTTGCTCCCAGGCAGGCTGTCTCCCTCGGCAAACGGGATCTCGCGCAGGATGGTCCGGGATCGCGTGGTGCGGTTCCCTTCCATTGCGATGCTTTGGATTGTGTAATGTGCGGCGGGCGATTCGTTTATCCAGGGTGGTGCGACCGGGGTTTCATCCGGGGTGACAGGCCCGGCTGCTGTCCACTGGGATTCGTGGCCCCCTCCAGGCTGATGCATTCCTTGCCCATACCCCATGGTGCAACCCATGGTGATGAATAGGAGCAGATAAACCGTTTTGGATGACATGGCAAGGGGATCCTAAGTGTCAAGGAACTTCATCAGGGCTTCGTATCGTTCGCTTAACAGGCTGTCGTATTGGCTTTCTTCTGCAAAAGAAGCTTTCACGATATAGTCGTAGCGGTTGAGTGTCTGGATCACACTGGAAAGGTCCATCACATTGAGCTTGAGGGTTACTTCGAGCTGTGTGCTGTTCGGTGCCGAGGTAACGGATGAGCTGAGGACCTTCGCATCGTTGGATTCGATGATGCGGGCTATCTCACTGAGGGCGTATTGCTGTTCATTGACCTCCAGTACGATGATGCCGCCGGGTTGGGTGATCGAGGTAAAGCCCGCCATGGCCTGTGTGAGCTCCTGTGTGGTAATGGCCCCCACATAATGGTCGTGATGGTCAAGCACCGCAACCAGTGAAAGGCTTTCTGCCGCCGCCTGACGCAGGACTTCATACAGGTGCACATCATGATAGACAAAGGTGCGCTGCAGGGGAAGCTTTTGTGTGCCAATGCTGTCGTCAGGATCTTCCAGGTTGTAGATGTCTTCATTCCTGATCAGCCCGTGAAAGTGCGTGCCCTCCACCAATGGCAAATGGGTGACCCCCATGTCTTCCATCCAATTGAGCGCCAGGCTCCCCGGATCGGAGGGTTTCAACGGCATGACCATCTTGCTGAGCATGTCTTTGGCACGCATAAGTTATCCTATTTTTTTTGTGAAGATACAATTTTTTAAAAAAATGCGGTCACGATCAACCTGCTCTGCTCCATACCCAGTCTGCAAGAGCACGTCACGCATTGGTTTTATGCTTAGCTTTGTGAAAAAAACGCAAACATGGTACGTTTAAGTGTAAATATCAATAAAATTGCCACCATTCGCAATGCCCGCGGTGGCAATATCCCGGATGTGGTCAAGGCGGCAAGAAACTGCGAGCAGTTTGGCGCCCAGGGTATTACCGTTCATCCGAGGCCGGATGAACGCCACATTCGCTACCAGGATGTGCGTGATCTGCGTCCCGTGGTGAAGACAGAGTTTAACATAGAAGGCTATCCCTCGCGGGACTTCCTGGACCTGGTCACCAGGGTGAAGCCCGAACAGGTGACGCTTGTCCCGGATCCGCCGGACGCCCTCACCAGCAACGCCGGGTGGAACACAATGAAGCACAACGAGCTGCTCAGTGATGTGGTGGCTGAACTTCAATCACACGGGATCCGGACCTCTCTGTTCATTGAAACGGACCCGGAAATGATCCGGAAAGCCGTGGATGTGGGCACCGACCGGGTGGAGCTCTATACGGAACCCTATGCCGTGATGTTTCCGGACAACAAGGAGGCTGCCGTGGCCCCCTTCGTGAAGGCTGCCGAAGTGGCTCACGAGGTGGGCCTTGGCATCAATGCCGGACACGATCTCGACCTCCAAAACCTTACCTGGTTTGCGGCAAAGGTGCCGCACCTGCTGGAGGTGTCCATCGGCCATGCGCTGATCTCCGATGCGCTATATTACGGACTGCAAAATACCATACAGTTGTATCTGAGGTGCCTGGAGGGAGTAGGAAGTAAGAAGTAAGAAGGCTTTTGGCTTTTAGCTTTTGGCTGTTGGCAAGAAAGTTTTGCGGGTTGTTTTGATTCACCTGCTCTGTTTGCCAATAGCCAATAGCCAAAAGCGAAAAGCTAACGTAAGACCTTTTGACTTTTAGACTTTTCGTCCTTTTGTCTTTTTGTCCTTTTGTCATTATATATATCATGGAATTATTCTACAGAACCTATGGTGAAGAAGG
>PUPG01000204.1 GCA_003553005.1 Bacteroidales bacterium | reverse complement strand
GATACCACCTCTTTGCAAGAACCTATGCCGAACACCTGGCCAACGCAAGAAGATACCGCCAGGCACTGGATGAAAGGAATGTGTTCCGGTAATAAGGTTTGAGGTTTGAGGTTTGAGGTTTGGGGTTTGAGGTTTGAGGTTTGAGGTTTGGGGTTTGAGGTTTGAAGTTTGGGGTTTGAGGTTTGGGGTTTGAGGTTTGAGGTTTGAAGTTTGGGGTTTGAAGTTTGGGGTTTGAAGTTTGAAGTTTGGGGTTTGAGGTTTGAAGTTTGAGGTTTGAGGTTTGAAGTTTGGGGTTTGAGGTTTGAAGTTTGGGGTTTGAAGTTTGAAGTTTGGGGTTTGAGGTTTGAAGTTTGGGGTTTGAAGTTTGAAGTTTGGGGTTTGAGGTTAAGATATCCACAAACCCGGACTTTTGGACCTTTCGACATTTTGACTTTTAGACCCTTTGTCCTTTTGTCTTTTTGTCCTTTTGTCCTTTTGTCCTTTTGTCTTTTTGTCTTTTAAAAAATACACCTATGACAACAATCAAATTCGGTACGGATGGCTGGCGGGCAGTCATCGCCAGGGATTTTACCACGGAAAACGTGGCGCGAATTGCTGAAGGCACAGCTTTGTGGGCGCTCGGGCAAACGAAAACCCCATCTATCGTGCTTGGGCACGATTGTCGCTTTGGCGGGGAGTTGTTCACCGAAACGGTGATCCGCGTGCTTTGCCGCCACGGGATCAAGGTATACATGTCGGGGGCCGTGGCCACAGCCCCGATGATCAGCATGGGTACGCTGCATTACCAAAGCACACTGGGCGTATTTATCACCGCAAGCCATAATCCGCCGGAATACAACGGCTATAAACTTAAAGGCAGCTATGGTGGCCCATTGATGGAAAAACAGGTCGGAGAAATTGAACAACTGATCCCGGATCAGGCACCGGCCGAAAGCGGGCAAATGCGGCTGGAGGACCTGCAAAAACAGGGACTGCTGGAGTATGTGGACCTGGAGGGCATGTATTGCGATGCGCTGGAAAAACAGTTTGACCTGGATGCCATCAGAAACGCAGACATGCGTTTCGCCTTCGATGCCATGTATGGCTCTGGACAAAACATCATGAAACGGCTGTTCCCGGATATGATGATCCTGCACGGGGAAAGACAACCGCTCTTTGATGGCATCCCACCGGAACCGCTCGCCAAAAACCTGAAAGCATTCAGCCAGGCCATCCGCGACGATGGGAATATTGCATGTGGCCTGGCTGTGGATGGGGATGCCGACCGGACAGCCCTGATGGACCAGGATGGCAATTATATCGACTCCCATCATGTGATCCTCCTGCTTATTCATTACCTGCATCAGTATGAAAAGCGACAAGGCAAGGTCGTCACTGGATTCTCGTCCAGCGTAAAAATCAGGGACCTCTGCGCCCACTACCAGATCCCACTGGAAATCGTAAAAATCGGCTTCAAGCACATTTGTGGAATCATGCTGGAAGAAGAAGTGCTCGTCGGTGGCGAAGAATCCGGTGGAATAGCCGTAAGCGGTCATATTCCGGAACGGGACGGCATATACAACGGGCTGATCATCTGGGAAGCCATGATCAAAACAGGCAAGTCACTCACCGGGCTCATTGCAGACATTTATGCCATCACCGGAGCCTTTGCGTTCGAGCGCTCGGACCTGACCATCGCGCCGGCGGACAAGGAAAGGATTGTGGAAAATTGTCGCCGGGGAGCCTACGATGCATTCGGCAAATACAAGGTGACCGCCATGGAAGACCTGGACGGTTTCAAGTTTTACTTCAGCGATCATCAGTGGGTCATGATCCGGCCATCAGGCACGGAGCCCGTGCTGCGCACTTACGCCGAAGGAAAGGACCAGCAAGAAGCGTTGGACATCCTGCAGGAGACCTATCATACCATCATGAAGGCATAGCGGCGGCTACTGTCAATACCAAAAGCCTATTTAGTCCAAAAGTCCACACGACAATAATCATCCCCCTGTGTGTCAAAACCTGTCATGGAGGTTTGGCTTCGCCGAGCTCGCAAGTGCTCGGTTCATAGGTTTTTGTATTTTTACGTGCCCACTAAATCGTTTACTTAAAAATAAATGTCCCATGCGTTTTATCCTGATTACGGCCAGGTTATTCCTGCCGGCCTTGTTCCTTTTTCTCAGCATATCCCTAAATGCCAATGATCATGAGCTGACTCACCCGGAAGACTTCTTTGGCTTCAAGCCTGGAGAAGACCGCAAAATGTTTCTTTACGAAGACCTCATCGACTACCTGGATCTCTTGCAGGAAGAATCTCCGATGATGAAGATGATGGAGCATGGAGCATCCCCGATGGGGCGACCCATGTATATCGGTTTTGTTTCATCCGAAGAAAACATTGCCAACCTGGACAAGCTGCGCGAGATCAACCACCGGTTGGCCCTGGACGGTGATATTCCCTCAGATGAGCTTCAAGAGCTGATCGACGAAGGCAAAACCTTTGTGCTGGTCACCTTATCCATGCATTCCACCGAAGTGGCCCCCTCACAGGCTGCACCCCTGATGGCCTACAACCTCATCACGGGCACCGACAGCAACCCACGCTACCTGGACGACGTGGTGTTCATGATGGTGCCCAGCCACAATCCGGATGGCATGAACATGATCGTGGAGCATTACAACCGGTACCTGGATACTCCATACGAGGGCAGTTCCATGCCTGGTGTCTATCACAAATATGTGGGACACAACATTAACCGAGATTTTGTGACCCTGACCCAATCCGACAACCAGGCCGTAGCCGACATATACAACCAGGACTGGTTTCCGCATGTGCTGGTGGAAAAACACCAGATGGGCAGCACCGGCCCACGATATTTTGTGCCGCCAAACCACGACCCCATCGCACAAAATGTTGATGAGCTGATCTGGAACTGGACCTGGGTCTTTGGATCCAACATGGCCAGGGACATGACGGCAAGCGGACTCAAAGGCATCAGCCAGCATTACCTGTTTGATGATTACTGGCCGGGCTCAACCCAGACATCCACCTGGAAAAATGTGATCAGCCTGCTTACAGAGGCTGCCTCTGTGCAACTGGCCACCCCCATATACATTGAAGCAAATGAATTGCAGGTTTTCGGCAAGGGGTTGTCGGAATACAAGAAAAGCATCAACTTCCCCGCCCCCTGGCCCGGCGGATGGTGGACCATGGAAGACCTCATCACCTATGAACTGGAATCCGTGTATTCCCTGGTAAAACCCGCTTCGCTGCACCGCGAAGACATCCTGGATTTTCGCAATGAAATGGCCCGCCGTGAAATCAATAAAGGGCTGACCGAACCGCCATTCTTCTATGTGCTGCCGCGCGAGCAACACGACCAGGGCGAGCTGGTAGCCTTGCTCAAGCTGCTGGAGAGACACGGCATTCAGCTGTACCAGATGGATGAAGATGCAGTCATGGAAGGCCGGTTTGTCAGGCAGGGCGATTTCATTATCCCCCTGGCGCAGCCATTCCGTGCCTTCATTAAAGAGGTAATGGAAGACCAGGACTTCCCTGTACGCAGGTATACCCCGGGCGGTGAAATGATCCGGCCTTACGACATCACCTCCTGGTCGCTGCCACTGCATCGCGGCATAACCAGCTATGAGATCAATCGCCTGTACGGCAACCAGGAATTGCAATATTCAGAGATTACCACCGGGCAACTGCAAATTTACCGCGGCCTTCCAGGTGATGCAAACTACCTGCTTTTCCCGGCTAACAATAACCACAGCTATAAAGCCGCCTTTTCTGTCCTTGGAGCAGGTTTTGACGTTGAACGCACCACATCCATTACAAAAAGGCACGAACAGCCGGTTCCCAGGGGAAGCTTCCTCATCCCCGTAACCAGAAGCAACCGGGGCTTCCTGGAAACGCTGCTGCCTGACCTCCACATTGCACCCTATTATTTGAATGAAAGGCCGGATGCACGCACCGAACGGGTGAATATGCCCCGGATCGCATTGTGCGAAACCAATTTCCACGACATGGATGCCGGCTGGACAAGGTGGCTTTTTGATACTTATGGGATCGAATATTCGGTACTCAACCCGGCCGGTTTCGCGGACACAAACCTCGGTGATTCGTATGATGTGATCGTCTTCCCGGATGCGACCAAGGACCAGATCCTGCACGGGCATGGCACACGCGGGGGCGAAGTATTCATCCCCTTTTATAACCCGGAATACATCAAGGGAATGGGAAGCGATGGCTGGCAAAACGTATTGCAATTCATGGCAGAAGGAGGCCAGGTCATTTCCTGGGCACGGTCCACCGAGCTTTTCTTTGGCCTGATGAACCCCGGAAACGAAGAAGAGAACTTCCGCTTTCCCGTACAGAACATCTCCAGCCGCCTGACTGGCGACGGGTTTTACAGTCCCGGCTCATTCCTCCGGATCAACCTGCAGGAAGAACACCCCCTACCCCTGGGCATGCCACAACAAATCGGCGTATTTCACAGAAGTTCGCCGGTTTTGGCCACATCAATACCCACGTTTGGGATGGACAGAAGGGTCATCGGAAAGTTTCCGGAAGAGGAAGACCTGCTGTTGAGCGGATACACAGAAAATGAAGAACTCCTGGAAAGGCATCCGGCCATCGTTTGGCTGGAGCGCGGCGAAGGACAGGCAGTGCTGTTTTCATTTGCCCCCAACTTCAGGGGTTCCACACCAGTATCGAATAAACTGATATTTAACGCGCTGTTAATGGATTAGCAGAAAGCCTGGGGTGTGGAAACCGGGACTCACAAGCCATCCGTCGAGTCTATGGGGGTGGCATACAATTCAAATGGAGCCGCACCGGTAATCGCAACTTGTACAAACTGACCCGTTCGCAATGAACGGGTCTTTTTGATCAGGACCTCGTTATCGACTTCGGGACTGTCATACTCCGTGCGGCCAATGTAGTAATCTTCTTCCTCCCGGTCAATGATTACGGGCATTTCCCGGCCAATCTTCCTGTTGTTCAACGATTGCGAGATGTCCATCTGCTTTTCCATCAGGACATCCGCCCTGCGCTGTTTTTCAGCCTCCGGGATGGGATCGCCCAATGCATAGGCGCGGGGATCTTCTTCCGGGGAGTAG
>PUPG01000237.1 GCA_003553005.1 Bacteroidales bacterium | reverse complement strand
TCAGGGCCAGCAGGGCGCTGAAAACAAACAGAGAAACGACAAGATCTTCCGCACGGTCGTTTGGATCCTCGGAGCCCTGGTGATCATTTTCGGGGTGCTTTGGTTCACCACACACAGGTCGCTGCAGGAGGTCCGCCACGATCACGAGGTCATGGTAGAACGCAATTACGGACTTCAATTGGAGCTGGACTCCATTCTTGATGATTATCACGCCACAAGGATGGAGTATGACAGCATCCTGACGGAACAAGACAGCATCATCCAGGCCAATGCAGATGAAATACAAGACCTCATCGCGCGCCAGGCCGACTATTATCGCATCCGGAGACAATTGTCGCAACTCCAGGAGATTACGCAGCAGTATGTGCAGGAAATGGACAGCTTATATGCAGAAAACAAGGTCCTGCGTGAAGAGAACGTGCAGATGCGCGAAGAAATACAGCAAGTTCAGCGTCGCACCACGGAGCTGACTGAAGACAAGCAGCAGCTGGAAACCCAGGTGGAGATGGCTTCCGGCTTGCGCGCCTATGAGATTGAAACAACGCCCTTCCGCATCCGTGGCAGAGGGCGGGAGTCGGAGACAGACCGGGCCCGCAGGGTGGAACAGGTGCGCGTCTGTTTCGTGATCGGAGAAAACCCCATCACCCCTGCAGGAGAATACAATGCCTATATGCGCATTGCTGACCCCTCAGGCAACATTTTAAGGGTCAGTGACGGCATGTCGCACGCCTTTGTACACCATGGCGACACCCTGCAGTTTTCTGCAAAAGAGCCGTTTGAATACAAAAACCAGGCGAAGCAACAATGCCTGACCTGGGAACGCACAACCGAATTTGAACCGGGCACCTACTCGATTGCCCTGTTTACCGATGAATATCGCCTTGGCGAAACAGCCCTGACCCTGCGATAGCAAAAGGGACGACAAAGCCAGTGAGCACCTGGCATACCTGGTCTTTTCGACCTTTAGACATTTTTGACATTTAGACGTTTTTTGATATGAAGGATTCCATGAGAAAAAGAGTACTGATCGCCACCGGTGGTGGCGACTGCCCCGGTCTGAACGCCGTGATCCGCGCCATCGTGATGCGCGCTTCACAAGAGCGTGACTGGGAGGTCGTAGGCAGCATCAATGCCTTCGACGGCGTATTGAACGAACCCAACGAGATCGTCATCCTCGACGAAAAAGAGGTTGCCGGTGTACATATCCGCGGTGGCACCATCATTGGCACCACCAACAAAGGCGGCCCGTTCGCCTGGCCCATCAAGAACAAGGATGGAAGCTGGGGCACGGCCGACCGTTCAGATGAAATGATGCGCCGGTTGCAATATCTTGGCGTAGACGCGGTGATCAACATTGGTGGCGACGGCTCGCAGCAGATCTCGCAAAGGCTGTTTGAGAAAGGGTGCAACATCATCGGGGTACCCAAGACCATCGACAATGACTTGTCGGCCACAGACTTTACCTTCGGTTTCCAGACAGCCGTACAGGAGGCCACCACCGCGGTAGACAAACTGGTGACTACGGCTGCCAGCCACAACAGGGTGTTTGTGCTGGAGGTCATGGGCCGCTATGCCGGTTGGATCGGCCTGCACGCTGCCGTAGCAGGTGGTGCCGATGTATGCCTGATCCCCGAGATCCCATATGACCTTGAGGCTGTGAAAGAAAAAATCTATTCCCGCTTCAATCGTGGCCGTGGCTATGCCATCATTGTGATTGCAGAAGGCGCCAAGCCGAAGGATGGCGACATGCACTACCAGGAAAGCGAAGAGGTTGGTTACCACAAGGTGCGCCTTGGTGGCGTGGCCTCCAAGCTGATTGCAGAGCTGAAAAATGCCGGCCTGGAGACAGATATGCGCGAGACCGTGTTGGGTCATCTCCAGCGCGGAGGCACACCCATCGCCTACGACAGGATCCTGGCCACCCAGTTTGGTGTGGAGGCCTTCGAAATGGTCCTCCGCGAAGAATTCGGCAAGATGGTCGCCTACCGGCACCCCAACATCGTCAGCGTGCCATTCAGCGAAGCCATCAGCCAGTATAACTTCGTGAATCCCGAATCGGACCTGATCAAGTCGGCCCGGGGCGTGGGCATCTGCATGGGTGATTAATCGACCCATCAACCGCCCCCGCCTTCCGCAAAGGCCGTTCACCTGTCCGGGTTGCTCCCTGATTGCACACGCCCGGGTCCAGGTTGCTGTTCAATGACAGGCGGATGCCGCCCACCTTGGCGGCTTCGCTGCATTCACTCACCATAAAAGGGGCCTTTTGTGTCGACTCGCCGTACCCTATATGCGGATGTTCTGCTGCCCTTGCCGCTGAAGGGCTGCTTCACCTATCGCGTGCCCTATGACCTCAACGACAGGATACGGGCAGGCCAGCGGGCCGTTGTGCCGTTTGGCCGGAACAAAGTCTATGCTTCCCTCGTTCGCCGGGTGCACGAAGACCCACCGGGGTCCTTTCGCACCAAATACATCCACCACCTGCTCGACGATGAGCCGGTGGTCACCGCGCAACAGTTTGCCTTTTGGGACTGGGTGGCAGCATACTATATGTGCACCGCGGGGGATGTGATGTCGGCCGCGCTGCCACCAGCCATGAAACTGGCTGGTGAAACCCGCATCACCATCAATCCGGCAGCCAGGCCCGAACTACACACCCTCAACGAAAAGGAGCAAGCCCTGATGGAGGCCCTCGCCAACAAGGGGCAGATCACCCTCTCGGAGGCGTCCAAAACCACTTCCCTGCCCAAGGTGCTTCCCCTCATAAAGGCGATGATGGAGAAGGGTCTGGTCATCACCAAAGAGGAATTGGAAAACCCCTGGCGCCCCCGGCTGGTGAAGCACGTGCGCCTGACACCCGCCTGGGCCAGCGAAGACAAGATGGAGGAGCTGTTCAATTACGCGGAAGAAAAGGCCCCGCGACAGCTGGAGGTGTTGATGCGCTACATCAGCCAGGCCGGCAACATCGCACAACGCCCCGAGGTCAGTCAGCCAAGCCTCACCGGCAAGGTCCAGGGCGGCCATGCCGCCCTGCAGGCACTGGTCAGGAAGGGGGTTTTCGACATCACCGAAAAGGAAATCAGCTATTTTGACCACCTGCAGGCACAGGAAAAGGAAATTACCCTGAACCCCCACCAGGAGAAGGCCCTGGCGGAGGTGAAGCGGGGGCTGCAAGACAAGCAGGCGGTGCTGTTGCACGGGGTGACTTCGAGCGGCAAGACAGCCCTTTATATCAAACTGATCCGGGAAACACTGGAGCGAGGGGAGCAGGTGCTTTACCTGCTTCCGGAGATCGCCCTGACCACCCAAATCATCCGCAAGCTGCAGCACCATTTCGGCAACAGGGCCGGCATCTACCACTCGCGCTTCAACCCGATGGAGCGCGTGGAAGTGTGGAACAACCTGTTGCAGGGAGGCGTCCGGAGTGGCGGGGAGGACATTCGCTACGACCTCGTGCTGGGCCCTCGTTCCGCGGTGTTTTTGCCCTTCCGCAAACTGGGACTGATCATCGTGGATGAAGAGCACGAGTCGGGGTACAAGCAACACGATCCCGCGCCGCGTTATCACGCGCGTGACGCTGCCATTTACCTGGCTTCGATGCATGGTGCAAAGGTTCTGCTTGGCTCAGCCACGCCGTCCCTGGAGGTTTTCTCCAACGCCCAGAGCGGCAAGTTCGGGTATGCCGGAATCGAAAAGCGGTACGGCGACGTGATGATGCCTGAGATACACGTGGCCAACCTGCGGCACGACAAGCGGGGCAAGGCAATGAAGTCCCATTTCTCGCACCTGCTGTTCAAAAGCATGGAAGAAGCCTTGCAGGCAGGCGAGCAGGTGATCCTTTTCCAAAACCGCCGCGGATTTTCGCCCCGGCTGGAATGCAATGTCTGTCAGTGGCTGCCGGAGTGCCACCAGTGCGATGTCACGCTCGTCTACCACAAAAAGATCAATCGGCTCAAGTGCCATTACTGCGGACACACCACCGCACCACCAGCCACCTGTCCGTCGTGCACCTCACCAGCCATCAAAATGGTTGGTTTTGGCACGGAAAAGATCGAAGAAGAGCTTCCCCTGTTCTTCCCGGAGGCCAGCATCGCCAGGATGGACCTCGACACAACAAGGTCCAAACACGCCTGGCGCCGGATCATAGAAGACTTTGAGGCGGGCCGCACCGACATCCTGGTGGGCACGCAAATGGTGAGCAAGGGGTTGGACTTCCAAAATGTAGGCGTGGTTGGCATCCTGAACGCCGACAATATGCTCAACTTCCCGGATTTCCGCGCCCACGAAAGGGCTTTTCAGCTGATGGCACAGGTAAGTGGCCGCGCCGGGCGGCACAAGAAGCGGGGCAAGGTCATTATCCAGTCGCACAACCCAGGCCATCCCATCATCAAACAAGTCCAGGAAAACGATTATGCCGGAATGTACCGGCAGCAGATCGCAGAACGCCAGGAGTTTGCTTATCCGCCTTACACCCGCCTCATCAAGGTCAGCCTGATGCATACCCGCGAGGACTACCTCGACGATGCCGCGATGGAGCTCACTGCACGGTTCAGCAAGGCCTTTCCCGGAAAAGTTCTCGGTCCGGAGTACCCCCTGGTGTCGCGGGTGCGCAACCAGTACATCAAGAATACGCTGATCAAACTCAACCGCAGCCCCTCCTTGCCATCCGAAAAACAAAAGCTTCGCGACCTGGCCGATCGCTTCCAGGAAGAAAGCAAGTGGAAAGCCATCAAGGTGGTATTTCACGTGGACCCTTTATAGTGGGAAGCACCAGGCACGGGAACCGCATACGTCAGGAGCCAAGAGCCAACTGCTAAAAGCCAAAACCCAATAGCCAATAGCCATCCCGGCAAAAAAAGTACAAGTGTCGTGTAACCTGGAATTTGCGAAAACACCAACAGGTGATCATAGCGGCTCAGGGCTCTTCGGTGATGATGTACACGTCCTCCCCTTCTTTTTTCATCAGGTATTGTTCGCGGGCGTAACGCTCGAGTGCATCCGGATCGTTCATCAGGCGGTCGATGGCCAGGCTGTCGCGGCGGATCTCCTTCAGGTAAAACTCTTGTTGCTGCTGGAGGTCCTGAATCTCACGCCGCACCTGCCAGTGCC
>PUPG01000039.1 GCA_003553005.1 Bacteroidales bacterium | reverse complement strand
CCATCGTTCAGCGACTGGTACGAAACCGTGAAACTCAATTACGGGGTGGATTTCCCTGGCGGGGGCGCCAAACATTTCGATCCGCCACCGGCTACCTGGCAGCAAATGCTGCACATCATCCGGTTCTGGGCAGATAAGGGTGTCCGGGGCTTTCGCTGCGACATGGCGGAAATGGTTCCCGTGGAGTTCTGGCAATGGCTGATCCCGCAAATCAAACAGGAATACCCCGGCCTGCTCTTCATCGGGGAGAGTTACAATCCACAGGATTATGCACGCTATCATCATGCTGGCTTTGATTATTTGTATGACAAAGACGGCTTTTACGACACGATGCGCAGCATCATCCAGGGCGCCCCGGCAGGCAACCTGACCCGCGTATGGCAGTCGCAGGAAGGACTGGAGGAGGTGATGCTGCGGTTTCTGGAAAACCACGATGAGGAGCGCATCGCTTCGCGACACTTTGCCGGCCATGCAGAAGCGGGGATACCCGCCATGGCAGTAGCCGCCACCATGCAAAAGGGCCCCCTGATGCTCTACTTCGGACAGGAAACAGGAGAAAAAGCAGCGGGTGAAAGCGGTTTTAGCGGAGATGACGGAAAAACAACCATATTTGATTATGACCGGGTGCCTTCCTTCCAGCAATGGTTTGACCACGGGGCCTGTCGCAATGAAAAGCTTTCCCAGGCAGAAAAAGATCTCCGGAGTGCCTACCAGCAGATCTTGTCGCTGGGCAAAGAGGCGGTGATTCGCCATGGCCATTTTTATGACCTGATGTGGCAAAATCCGGACCTGCCGGACCCGGCATATGCCTATCTGCGATGGAACAAGCAGGAAATATGGCTTGTTGCAGCCAATTTTTCCAACGAAGACTACCGGGAGTTGCCCATCCGCATTCCGGGGCATTTTTGGGAAGCTCATGGCGGCGACGAGGCGAAATCCTTTCAGATCACGTCCGCCATCCGCCCAGATCTCCGCATCAATGGCCAAAGAGAGACATTGGAACATCATGGCATAAATATTGCGCTTTCTCCCTGGAGTTATGACATCATAAAGATCAGGAGCACCGAACAAGCCACATAGGGCAAAAGACCATTTTTTGTCCATTTTAACGAAATTATTTTCTTTGTTTTTTTGAATAATGATTATTTTTGTCCATTAGTGACTACAAAAACCAAAATCCATTACAAATTATGACAACCATCAAAAAAATCGCATTCGCACCGGCAAAAGGCTTAATGGCACTACTCATTGCATTGGGTATGATCCTCGCCATGCCAACGGAACACCATGCGCAGGAAGTAGAAGTAGTGATTGAAGGAGAAGATGAAGACGATGAAGACGATCCATGGGAAGATGTAGAATTTGACTATGCAGATGAAACCTTGCTGGTCTTTTTCGATGCCAACCAGGAGGTGAGTGCCTTGCAGCGGAAAACACAGGAGCGCATCACGGAAACCACGGAAGATTACGGCCTGACCCGCGAGCGCTTTGATCAGATTGCCCGGGCAGCGCAGATTGGCGCACTGCAGGACGGCAACTTTTCCAGCGAAGAGATCGATGCCTTTAACCAGGCCGCACCCCAGGTAACGCAAATCCAGCGCGAAATGCAAGGTATGGTCCAGGTGATCATCGAGGATCATGACATACAGATGGATAAATATCGCGAAATCCTCAACGAGTTCCGCCAGGATCAAGAGCTCCAGGAGTATGTAACGCACCTGGCAAGGGAGCGTAGACGAGAGGAAATCCTGGAAGAAAGAAGGCGTGAAGCCAAAGAGGAGCTGGAAAGGAAGAAAGCCGAAGAAGAGGAAGAAGAAGAAGAGGAAGAGGGAGAATAGGCCCTTAAAGGACTTCTGCTACCACAAACGTACTGCCACCGATAAAGATCAGATCCCGGCGTGAAGCTTCATTTTGGGCTTGCTCAAAAGCTTCATGCACATGATCATAGGCATTGCCATCCAAACCCCAAAAGCTGGCCTCTGCGGCCAGCTTTTTTGCGTCCAGTCCCCTGGGGACATCCGGACGGCAAAAGTAATATTTCGCCTCGCGGGGCAACAAGGAAAGCACCGGGGCCAGGTCCTTATCATCCACCATGCCAAAAACCATGTGCAGGGTATCGTAGTCAAGCGCATCAAGTTGCCTGACAATGTGCGCAATCCCTTCCCTGTTGTGCCCGGTATCACAAATAACCGCCGGGTTATGCCCGATCTGTTGCCAGCGACCCTGCATGCCCGTATTGCGGGTCACCCTTTGCAATCCTTTCTTTAGCGCCTCTTCTGAAATATCCCATGCATTACCTGAGCGCAAGGTGTCCACAGTTGCCAGCACGGTGACCAGGTTCTCCAGTTGATATTCGCCAGGCAAATCCAGGCTATAGCTTTGCACATGGCCATCATGCCGGATAGCTGCCTGCATTGACGGCAACCCATCGTGAGTTAGTTGCGCCGCGGAAACCACCTGGTAGTCATCACCGGCCACACGCAAGGGTGCATTCAGCCGGCTGGCCACCGCTGAAAAGACCTCCTGCACCTCTGCTTGCCGCCTGCCAATAACCACCGGGGTATTCTCCTTGATGATGCCGGCTTTTTCGCCGGCAATATCCGGAAGGGTGTGGCCCAGGAAACGCACGTGATCCAGGCCGATGTTGGTGATCACGGACACTTCGGGTCGGAGCACATTGGTAGAGTCGAGCCTCCCTCCCATTCCGGTCTCGACAACGGCAATATCCACCTTCTCCCTGGCAAAGTAATCGAACGTCATCGCGATGGTCATCTCAAAAAAGGAAGGCTGCAGGTTTACGAAAAAGGCTTTGTGCTGATCGACGAAGCGGACCACCTCCTGCTCAGGTATGGGCACGCCATTGATCCTGATTCGTTCACGGAAATCCTTAAGATGAGGTGAAGTCGCCAGTCCGGTTTTCAGGCCCTGGGCCTGCAGCACGGAGGCAAGCATGTGCGCCACGGATCCCTTGCCGTTGGTTCCTGCAATATGGATGCTGTGAAAGGCTGTTTCGGGATTTCCCAGTTCATTCAGGAGGGCATGGGTATTATCCAGGTTTGCTTTATAGGCAGCCGGACCAATGCGTTGAAACATGGGAAGCTGGCTGAACAGATAGTCAAGGGTTTCCTGGTAATCCATTTAATTCCGCCTGATAAAGATATAGGTGATCGTCCCGGTCTGTTCCTCGGGAGCGCTTGGGGAGCGGTTGAACCGGGCTTTCCTGGCAGCTTCTTCGGCAAGGCGATGCAATGTGCCGTCAGTGGTAGTCGTACCTCTCGCTCCGGCGGTGGCCCGCAGGACCTGCCCGTCGCGATTCACCACGATGCGCACGACCACCCTTCCGGTGGCCGGGGTGGTATAATCCGGTTTGGGCAAAAGGTTAGCCTCCCTGCCGGTCAGGCTGTATTCAATGCCTTCCCCGCCACTGTCTCCTTCAAAGTCATCCGCGTCAATCAGTCCATCCTGCCTGCCTGCATCTCCCTCCTCTTCGTCTTCACCTTGCTGCTGGCGATCGGTACTTCGCTGATCCTGGCCGGGAAACATGGCCCGTGGATCTGGCTCCGGCTCTGGCTCTTCCTCGGGTTCTTCTTCCACGGCCTCTTCAGGGTCCGGAGTCGCATCCGGCTGGTCGGTATCTGTATCTTCGGTTTCAGTGTGTGTTTCTTCGGCGGCATCAGGCAGGGCCACGGTCTCTTCGGTATCCTGTGTGACGACCTGGTCCGGTTCTGTTTCCGGGGCAGCTGGCGTCGGAGCGGGGTCAGGCGGAGATGCCGTCAGCGGCTGCCGTTCACCAACACCCTCCTCTGTATATCCCAGAGCCACCAGCACGCCGCGTTCCTGTGGAAGCTCGGGAGGCGCCAGGCCAAACAACAGGAAGAGGATCAGGATGACGGCGTGAAAAACCACCGTGCCTGCCAATGCCCGTGTCTTGTCTTTTTTTTCGGATGCTTCCATGATAAATAACTCGGTTGCTTTTATTGACGTGGCTGGGTCGCCAGAATCACCCGGTGACGCAGTCCGTATTCGCTGTTCATGCTTTCGACCGCATCGATCACGTTAACGATATCCTGGACTGGTACGGTATGGTCAGCGCGCAGCACAACCGTGGCATCACTGATGCCATCGAGTGATACGAGCAGCCCTTCCTGCAATCCATCCAGGTCGACGGGGTCTGCTTCCAGAAACAATTGCCTGTTTTCATTGATGTGCACATTCACTGTTTGCGGCGCCATGGAGCGGCTATCGCTGGATGGCAGCAACAGGTTGATGGCACTTGGTGCAACCAGCGTGGATGTCAACATGAAAAAGATCAACAACAAAAACACCAGGTCAGACATGGATGCCATGTTGAACTGCAGGTTGCGCGTATTTCTTGCTTTTATGGCCATGATATCTCAATTACTAGATCTGCAAATCTCAGGTTACTACACATACCGGACAAGTCCTGTGCCAAATGTGCTTCGCATGGCGTTCCGGACAGAGGCTTGTTAAGAGGCCGGCTCATGCAAAAGATCCATAAACTCGGTGGCCCTGGCTTCCAGCATAAACACGACCTTTTCAATGCGGGCCACCAGGATGTTGTAACAGATAAAGGCAATGATGCCTACTGCCAGACCCGTCATGGTGGTGATCATGGCTTCATAGATCCCGCCCGCGAGCAGACTGATGTCGATATTCGGACCAGCCTGGGCCATATTGAAAAATGCCCTGATCATGCCCATCACGGTACCGAGAAATCCAAGCATTGGCGCTGCACCAGCTACCGTAGCCAGCACCGCGATATTCTTTTCCAGCTTGGCAATCTCCAGTTTGCCTACATTTTCAATGGCTGCATTAATGTCGCCAAGCGGCCTCCCAATGCGCACAATCCCCTTTGCTACCATACGGGCAATCGGCGACTGGTTGTTCCGGCACAACGATTTGGCCGAGTCAATTCGCCCATTGTGAATAAAGTCGCGAATGTTGTTCATGAAGTTGGTTTCCTCGTTGGAGGCCCGGCTAATGGCAAAATAACGCTCAATAAAAATGTAAATGGCCACAATCGACAAGATGGCCAATGGGATCATGACGAAGCCCCCCTTGAGGGCCAGGTTCCAGAATGACAATG
>PUPG01000035.1 GCA_003553005.1 Bacteroidales bacterium | reverse complement strand
TCGTGGTTATCAAAAAGATACGCCTTGCTTTGTTCCTCCAGGTCGACCAGGTAATGGAATTCACCTGCTGAGGTTTTATAGGAGTACCAGAATTTATCCCCGGTTTTCAGCCAGTTGGGCTGGACGCGGGTGCTGAATACCATTCGTCCGACCTTGGTGGGAGAAAAACGCTCGGCAAGCCGGTAGTTGGCAGATTCCACGGTTTTGTTTTGTCCGGAAACAGCTTGTCCGGGGATGAGGCCAAATGCCAGCATCAAAAAGGCAAATAAAAAGTTTTGAAAACGCATGATTGAAGATTAGAAAAGTTTGTGATTCAGGATTAGCAAGTTAAAATTCCGGCATTCAGCGTGCAGGTTGATACATGTAACAGGCTGCTATATTAGGGAAAAAAAGCTTATCCGGACCAGGAGGTGATCTTTTTTTTGGCGAAAATTAGCCAACGGTAACTTTTTTCCAAATAAACACAAAAAAAGGCCGCCTGAAAATCAGACGGCCCTGTTGTGCCCAGAGCAGGACTCGAACCTGCACGATGTTGCCATCACTAGTCCCTGAAACTAGCGCGTCTACCAATTTCGCCATCTGGGCATCAATTTGTATTGGTAAACCTTTGCCTTGCGCCATGCAAGGTATTTTACCTGCTGGTTAGCAGGCCAGGTCATGTACTTATTGTCAAGACATTCAAGAACGTGTTTTTTGCGTTGTGCCCAGGACAAGATTCGAACTTGCACGGCCTTGCGGCCACTACCCCCTCAAAGTAGCGTGTCTACCAATTTCACCACCTGGGCTCATTGCGACGGCAAAATTACAAATTTTCTTATTGATCTTCACAAAAAATGACAAACTTTGCATAAAAAATTTGTCCCTGCATCCGGGCACCCACCATCCCGTCAAAAGCAAGGGGCTGGCTAATAAAAACTTGCACATCTAATGATGCATCCAACACAAGCACAGGAAAACATGCCGGAAGACCAAAGCATGTCGAAGGCGGTCATCGAAATGATCACCGTGGCCAATGAATATTGCCTTTTCTTTGAAAAAGCGGCACAATACAAGCGGCAGGACATCCTGGCGTACTTCCAAAAAGTAGCGCCCCTGCTTTACCTGAAAGGGGCCATGCTTCCAGCAGTAGAAGTCACAGACCCCGGCGCAGCAGAACGATTTGTCACGGAAGAGCAATGGGAATCGATTTTTAAGGCCCTTCGCGAACAATTTCAGGAGGTGGATGTCTATCATATACACGATCACAACCACGATTCGGTGGAAGCCAGTCTGGCCGATAACATGGCGGATATTTACCAGGACATGAAAGACTTCGTGATGTTGTATCAGAAAAATACGACCCCGGCAAGACAAAGTGCGGTGGCGCAGCTGCGCGACCTGTTTGGCTGGCGCTGGGGCCCCGTGACGGTTTCCGCACTGGGCGCCGTGCACCAGATCCTTTACCGGGATGCCATCAATCCGGATGTGCTCGACGAAGACGCCGGCTGGCTGATTGATTAATCATTGATGGGTTAATGGCAGGAGGATCGGCCAAGCGGAATGCAAACCAGGGCGATTTTCAATCGTCCGGATGGGTCAAAAAGAGACCATCACAAAGCGACCAATGGATTGCTCATTTCCGGATTCATGGCATGCCGCCCCCCAGGGTCAAAAAATCGTGTCCCCAGATGTTCCGAAAAAAAGTGTAATTTTAGATGCTGATTGTTCTTTCCAATCACGTAGTTAAATTGAAAATCATATGCAAGCACCATTCAGGAAATCCCTTTCTTCTACCCACACAATGCTTACTGTGCTG
This sequence comes from Bacteroidales bacterium, assembly GCA_003553005.1. The sequence continues at coordinate 3,326 of PUPG01000035.1, read as the reverse complement.
GTTTTTCTACTTGGCGGCGGATTTTTATTGCCGACCGCCGTTTCGGCCAGTGACGGACACCACATCACGGTCCAACTGGACGGTCTGGCCGGTGAACAATGCTACCTGGCTTATCATTTTGGCAACCGGCAATATATGCAGGACACCACGGACATTGACGCGGATGGCATGGCTGTTTTCGCCGGCGATGAACGCCTGGATCCGGGCCTTTACCTGGTCGTGCTGGAAGACGACACCAATTTTGAGGTCATCATCGACAAAAACCAGCATTTTGACATTTCAGCAGACCCGGAAGACATCATGGGCACCTTATCGTTCGAGGGCTCCCCTGAAAACGACTTGTTTTATGATTACCTGGCATTTCTGTCCAGCAAAAACCAACGCAGGCAGCCGCTGGAAGCTGAGCTGAGGGACCCGGCTACGCCACCCGGTCGACAGGCGGAGTTGCGGCAGGAGATTGAAGAAATGAATGCGACGGTGCAGGAAAAACAAGATGAGATCATCGCTGAAGACCCGGATGGACTACTGGCACTGATTCTCAAAGGGCAGCGGGATCCTGAACTTCCAGAGCCGCCCTTGCTTCCAAACGGACAACAGGATACCGATGCCATGTACCAGATCTATAAAAGCCAGTTTTTTGACAACATCGACTTTTCCGATGCACGCATACTTTATACCCCAGTGTATCACAGCCGCCTGCGCATCTATTTCAACAACGTGCTGATGCAGGATCCCGATAGCATCATCAGCGAAGCAGACCGGGTCATTGATAAGGCAAGGGCACATCCGGAAGTCTTTCAGTACACCATATGGTTCATCACCAACAACGCAGAGGCTTCCCAGGTGATGGGGATGGACAAGGTGTTTGTGCACATGGTGGAGAACTATTACCTCACCGATGAGGTGGACTGGATGGATGAACGCCGGCTGGACAGCATGCGGGAGAGAGTGGAAGAGCTCAAGCCACTGCTCCTTGGAGAAACCGCCCCGGACCTTCGCCTGAAAGATCCCGGGGGAGAAACCGTTACCCTGCACGAGATCGAAGCGGATTACCTGGTCCTGTATTTCTGGGATTCCGAATGCCCATTCTGTCTTGAGGCAGCGCCCAAGCTCAAAGAAACATGGGAAGCACTGAAGGATGAGGGTGTCCGTGTCGTGGCGATTAACACGGAACGTGACCAGAACAAATGGCTTGATGCCATCAGCGACTACCCGGAGGACTGGGTTCACGTGCACGATGCAGGCGGCGAGGGCAAGGTACTGGACACTTACAGCATTTACGCCATACCCAAGGTATACATCCTTGATGAAGAGAAGAGAATCCTGGCGAGGGACATCGGCATCGAACACATTACCCCATTCCTCAGAGAAAAAATGCGCAAAGCAGAGTAGCACGCAAAAAACCGCCACAACCGCCGGTGGCATTATTCAGGGTTACTTTGGAGATGACGGTTCCTGGGAAGATGATTCATCGAGCGATGGGACTTCAATCGTAAAGATGGTACCCACGCTGGCGTCCGAACTAAACCGGACCTGCCCCTGCAGGTACTTTTCCGTGAGGATCTTAATGCTGTAGGTTCCCCACCCTCTGCCCCGGCCTTTCGTGGAAAAAGACTTTTGAAACAGCTTCAACTGGTCCTTCCTGGGGATGACCTGCGGGTTTTGCACGGAAACAATCGCTTTTTGCTTCTTTTTGTCATAACGGGCGGAAATCCGTACGACATCCTCCTGGCGGCTGGCTTCAAAAGCGTTTTTGATCATGTTCATCAACACCCTGCGCAGCAGGGTACGCTCGGTAACGATATTGCCCACGGAGACGTCCAGGTCGATTTTTCTGAACTTGTACTTGTGCATGTTCTGCAGGGACCGGACCACCTCGGCAACCAGGTCCGCAATGTCGAGCATCGTAAAGTTGGGCTTCAGCAATTGGTTTTCCGCACTGCTGATCAGCCGGTAGGATTGCACCTCATCGCTGATGTTGTCTGCCACCTCGCTTAGCATTGCTTTGACCTGCTCCTGTGGAAGCTCTTCGTACGTGTCGCTCAACCCACTCAGGATGGCCGCTGTGTTCAGGATGTCGTGAAGAAAGATGCTCTCAAGCATCTCCCGTCGCTTTTTCTCACTGATGTCCTCGAGTGCACAAAAGATGTATTGTTCGCCCTGAAAGGTAAAGGGCTTGGTATGCACGCTAAGCGTGAGTGAAGCCCCGTTTTTCAGGGCGATATTGCATTCATCCTGACCTTCTTCTCCACGTTCACTGGCACGAATGGCTGCATTGAATCCACATACCTGGCAAAAATCGGTCGCCCCGCAACCCAGCTCACCGGTGGTGATGTTGATGCAGCCAAGACATTCTCCCGGCCGCTGGCCCAGTCCATTTCCCGGCAATGCCTGGTTGCCGGGCACAGGATTTCTGTTCAGGTAGACCACTTGCCGGTGTGCATTAAGGATCATCAGGATATTGGGTGCCTCCTTCAGGAGTTCCGAAAAGAAGGGACTCCGGATGATATCCTGGGCCTGGGACTGGACTTTTCCGGGTGATACTTTCTGCGCGGGATCAAACATATCAACGATTACATTATCCAGCGAATTTACAAAATTCTTTCATTGCCGGTGAATCGCCGGCATATGAATTTTCCGATTATTTTAATACATTTGCTTACATAGACAAGACAAACCTTACGACTTATGTTGAACGAACAAGATATTCATCAACTGGAAAGCAAGGGGATCACCAAAGCGGTTTTCCTCGATCAGATTGCCCATTTCAAGAAGGGCTTCCCTGCCCTGCAGCTCGACAGGCCTGCTACCCCGGGCGACGGCATCAGGGTAATGGATGAACGGCAGGTGGAAGGCTATGTGCGCACCTACCAGGAAAGGATTGACGATTTCCGTGTGTTGAAATTTGTGCCGGCCAGTGGTGCAGCCACACGGATGTTCAAGGAGGTGTTTGCCTGGCGCGACCTGCTCATCGCCGGCGTGGAACCCGACAGCCTGAAAGATTCCAAGCCGGAAGCCAGGCGTTTTTTCGAGAAAATGCACCACTTCCCGTTTTGGGAAGACCTGCAAGTGGTCATGGACAAAGATGACCTGGATGCAGATCACCTCCTGAAGACCGAAAACTACCTGCCCATACTGGACTATTTGCTTTTTGACCCCGGATTGGACTACGCGGCCCTGCCCAAAGCCCTGATCGCCTTTCACCGCTATGGCCAGGACAACCGGACGGCCATGGAAGAACATTTGGTGGAAGGGGCTTTATATGCAAAAGACCCATCCGGCAAGGTCGACCTGCACTTTACCCTCTCCCCTGAACATATCGAAGC
>PUPG01000102.1 GCA_003553005.1 Bacteroidales bacterium | reverse complement strand
GTCAGTCCTTCATGGGCTTGCCGGAGGCTTTTGATGTCATTGGCAGCCGCCGCTTGTTTGTCTGTGATGACCCGGTGGGACTGAACATCTGCAAAGTAATGATAGGGGTCAGTGAAGCGAATGCTCCCCTGTGACGTGATGATGCTTTGGGGGTGATATACGGCGCCCGTGTGCCGGTCGGCCATATAAATGGGCACCTCACCCGGGTGTTTGTAAGCTATGATGTCGCGGACATACTGCCCGGTCCTGATGTAATTCATACCTGTCTGCAGGTCGATGTTTTGATTGAGCGCATACGATACGCGCATGCCCATGCCGTAAGTCATCAGCCCATCTTCCAAAGATTCAAAGGGAATTCCCACGTTGTTGAAGTCGCTGTTCCTGGCAAGCAACCGGTGGTTCTGTCGTGGGGCTGCATGTACGCCCAGGCTGAATTTTCCCGGGGCGGTTGCGGAGCCGGGATCTGAGTCCAGGAGGGCAAACCGTCCATCCGTTGATTCTTCAGCAATGGCCAAGAGAGCATCCACTTCCAGGTCAGGCGCGAAAGCCGGCGCATTCGCGCTGGATATTAAGGCTGTTTCCACGGATAGTCCATCCCCGGTTGTCGCTTGCATCCTGGCAGGCAGCTGGAAAGCCTCAGCAGAGGCCGCATGGCCTGCACGGGGCTGCACAAGCCTGCTTTCAGGAATGCTTCTGGCAGTTTGTTGTGCGAGGGGGGCAGCAGCCAGGCCTTCCAGGTGATCAGGCCAGCCTTGCGCGGCCGAATGGAAGGCTTGCTCCTGGGGTGGTTGGATCAGCCACAGGGACAAGGATACCGCAATGATTGCAGCCAGGGAGGCGGCCATGCCCATGAAGAGGGGCAGCCGACGCTTGCGGGCACGCTGATCCAGTGCATCCGTGATGCCCAGCCACGCCTCTACGGGGGGATTGGCTTCCAACCCGCCCAGTTCTTCGCGTATCCTTTTGTCTATTTCATGCTTATCCATTGATGCGATGTAAGCTGATTCCTTGATTAGCTGATTCCTTGATTCGATCTGATTATTGATCACCAATTTTATCCGTCATACAGGCTAAATGGCCCTGATCTTCAGTTTGACTTCCTGGCTCAACTTGTCTTTGAGCAACATGCGCGCCCTGGCCAGGTTGGAACGCGAAGTAGACTCTGAAATATCCAGCGCCTCAGCGATTTCCTTGTGGTTGTATCCTTCCAGTGCGAACAGGTTGAATACCAGGCGGTATTGCAGCGGCAGCTTCTGGACAAACTGGAGGATGTCCCGGGTATGCAAGGCATCAAGACCGTGGTTGTGATGTACATGTGCCTCATAGTCAATGACATCTTCAACCGGCAGGTGATACACCCGCTCACGGTACTTTTCTATGGCCGTATGGATGAATATTCGCCTGATCCATCCCTCAAATGGGCCCTTGTCCTTAAAAGTGGACAATTTGGAAAAGACCTTGACGAAGCCCTCCTGCAACATGTCCTGGGCCTCATCATAGCTGGCGGCATACCTGAGGCATATCCCAAACATCTGCTTGGAAAACATGGCATACAGCCGGTATTGATCAGACCGGCGCTGCTGCAAGCAGCCTTTTAATATTTTCTTCAGGTCTTCCACAAAAACGGGGTTGTCATCACAAAGATAAGAAACTTCCCCATTTTTTACCAGGTGCGCAACAAGCAAAGAACGACGGTTAATTTATTGCTGATTATGATGATAACTGCCCTGGGTGTCATACAGGACAATCACAAAATGATCGCTGTACTCATCTGCGAGATCAATCAACTGGCTAAAGTCGTCATCAAACTGAACCACGAAGGGGTTTTGCGGTTGGTACTGGTGCAGGTGATCAAAGTAGTACCAGGCTTCTTCCGTGACCCGGAAATACCCGTAATTCCCGGGATCCAGGGTTTCTTCTACGGCACCGAGTTCCCAAAGCTCCTGGAAAAAGGCTTCCACCTCCTTATCCGGTTCTGCTGATTTCGCGTGGATATAGCCCCAGGCGTGATTATCTGCAAGGCGATGCATCTCATGTTCTTTGAACTCCAGGAACTCCGGATGGGCAGAAATCATTTTGACCTCCACGTGGTCTTCGGTCACCACCAGGTTAACCACTGAATACTCCTCGTTGAGCATGAATTGGAGTTCATGGGCTCCTTCATCCATCTCTCCGAGGTCGATGAAGGTCCTGGCCGGACCTATGGCTGTAAGGCATATCCGCGGGGCTTTGACCCCAAGAAAATGGATGTGTCTGCTGTCGGAAGTGTGCGTATAATCCACTTCAATCTCAAAGTTGAGACAGGGGTATTCCTCTCTTGTTTCGGCATAAAGACCCAGCTTTCGCAGACCATCGGGCGCGTGCTCCCTGAGCTCAAGCACCACGGTCCCGCTAAGGTCGTGCATATCACCATCCTTTTGACAGGCTGCGAGGCTAAAGGCCAGCAGCAAGGATATGTGCATCATGACGATAAATAAAAGCCTGTTCATGATCATAACTGCGATCGATCAACGTGAACGCCTGCGAACAAAAAAACCCGCTTGAGCAATGTGCTGATTGGTCGCTCAAACGGGCATTGTTGGCAGTAAAAATGCGAATCGTTTTCGTTAACAAAAACGTTTCAGGGAAATGGCCGCCTGGTTAGTTGTTGATGGTTAATGTTGTTTTTGGGCTTCAGCCTTGGTGCAGCTTAGGAAGCATTAGCGGCCATTTCCGTATCCCCTGAAACGAATACAAAACCTAAAAATGAAAATATTTGGAAAAAGGAGAAAAACACCCGGTGATTAATCGCCGGGATACGTTCAAATAGTTTTGCATGCTGACAATAAACAAAGAACTTGAGGTCAGTAATCAAAGCGACTTTCACTAATAAGACGAAGCCAATAAGCGAAACGCTGCGTGGCAAGAAAAAAAATTTGATCCGTGCAAAAGCGGGGGGACTAGCGGGATGAGGGCCTACTTGTTTTGCCGGCTGCGTACCTGGAGTTTGAGGTAGTCCAGCATCAGGTTCATCTCGGCTTCCCTGATGCCGTGTTTGGCAAGATGTTTCCGGTCCTCATTGAATGCTTGCTCAAAATCCTTAATGCTTTTCCAGGCAAAGATGCTCTGCACGTATTTTTTGAAGGCCTCCATCGGGGCGCCCTGGCACCACAGCACATGGCCCAGGTTAACCAGGTCGTAATGGTTACCCGGGTCATTCTCCAGCAGCCTTTCCAGGTAATCGCGGGCGATGCCGAACTTACCCAGCAAAAAGGAACACCAGGCCAGGGGTCTTCTGATCTTGTGATTTTCCGGGGCAAGGACCTCCACTTTGAAATAATAGTCGAGGGCTTCTTCATACCGCTCCAGGTGAATGAGGCATTGTCCGATGTTTGCCTGGATGCGCATGTCGTCAGGCGCCTGTTTCTCTGCATGGCGATAGTGCCCGAGGGCTTCCTCCCATTGGTTGAGCATTTTGGCACACCAGGCCATTTTCCGGGTGATCCACAAGCGGTCCGTTTCAATGAGATCAGCCTTTTTGTAGTAAGCATAAGCCTCGGATATCTCCCCCGTCTTTTCATGGCAGAAGGCAATCTTCTCGAATAGCTCAATGTTGCTGGTATCGTGTTCGATGATGGACAGGAAGATGCGCAGGGCATCCTCATAGAAATGTTTGTCAAAAAGAAACTCGGCAATATTGCGAACGGTTTTATCCCTCGATACCAAATGATTGACAAACCGGACCCCATACAGGTCCAGGTCCAGCTGAAACACATCCTCAAAGTCTGCACGCCAGGGGTGCAGTTTATAAAAGCGGTAGAGGTCCTGGAAGTATTGCGTGAAGATGCTTTTGGTGCGGGCCAGCCTGCTGAGTGCGTCCTGGTCTTTTTCCAGCTCAGAGATGTTTTCCATTTCGGCATTCAGCATATTCATCATCATGGACTTTTGCTGGTCGGGTACCATGGCGAGGTTCAGGCAAAACGAGTATTTGTCCGAATTGCACATGAAATAGGTGCTTTCCAGCTTTCCGATGAGGGGCGACAGGTCAATCCCTTTGTCCTGGTCTTCCACGGCCGGGGCGATTTCGGGGTTTTCCGCATAAAAAGGCAGGAACCAGTTGCTGATCTCCCGGAAAAAGGGGAAGTGCTTCAGTCGCGAGAATGCACTGATGAACACATCCATGCCGTCCATCTGCATTTCGGTGAGCTCCTGCAGCTTATTCAGCAGGTCTGGGGCATCCTCAAACACCGTTTCCCAGTCGGGGTTCTTCTCTTCTTCCAGCGGATCGCTGAAGATGTTGTCCAGGTCAAGTTTTTCCTCGATCTTCGGACGCATCTTCATGATCTCCGGCATGATCTCCTGCTCCCATTTTTTCTGGACTTTTTCCGTCTCGCGCGATTTGATGAATTGCACCAGGATGGCTTCAATATGCTCCTCGATGTGCGGCATGGACTGCAGGGCAATGCTTTTTTCTTCCAATGCGGGATATAGGCGATGCCGGTCATTGTATTTAAGAAAGGCCAGGAAAAGGCCAACCAATGCACGTTCCCAGACAAACTCCTGCTGTTTTTCCACAAACCGGAACAACAACATAAACTTGTTCACGTCGAAATAGCGCAGCAAGCTAAGCGTCAGAGCGCTGACAATAAGCGCTTTGTCGTGCCAGGGCAAGGGTTCCGCATCGCAAGTGGTTTCCAGCAGCTTGTTTTCTTCCTCTGAATATTTGTCAGCCAGCCATATGATGTGAAACAGGTCGCTCAAAGCCTTTTCGCGGTCTGCGGAGCTTCCTGCCTCCCCGACCTGCACATCTTTAAGCAAGCCTGCCAGCTCATCGTCAAAGGTCAGGTCTTCCAACAACTGCATGGCTTCAATCTGCTCGGAAGCCTTGCGCTGATGCCATTCTTTTTTCAGAAGGTAGACCTGTCCCCTGCCCCTTTCCATCAGATGGATTTCCCTGAGGTGGTCAGCCATCTCCAGGATGGTGCGCATCAGGTAGTGATACACCTTATCCCTTTCGGGGTCGGCTACATCGCTGAAGGCGTGCTGCAGCAGCTGCGAATAGGTTTCCTGCAATTCATTGAGGCGTTCGTGCAGGTATTCCTTGCCGGTGTCGTGGATCATCTGGCGCAGCACGACGATGGCATCTGCGATGCGCCGGCGGTTGACCAGCTTACAGGTGTTGAGGTGTTTCTTTGTGATGTCGGTAGCGGGCATAGGCTTGGGTTGTCATGCAAAGGTACAAGAAAGGCAGGAGTTGGCCAACGGCATCAGAGGATGAGCCGCTCGGCGCTTCGCAGGCATTT
>PUPG01000099.1 GCA_003553005.1 Bacteroidales bacterium | reverse complement strand
TTTTACACAGGCTCCATCCTGGAATGCCGGCTTTTGCTTTTTATGTAATTTTGTGGCACTTAAGAGATGGAAAAGAAACAAACATTGGCTTTTTATACGCTGGGCTGCAAGCTGAACTACAGCGAAACGGCAGCCATCAGCAACCAGTTGCAAGCCAGCGGGTATGCGGTAGCAGACTTCCGTGAGCACGCCGACACCTATGTAATCAACTCCTGCACGGTAACCAGCAATGCCGAAAAACGTTGCCGGGAGTTGATCCGGAAGGCCAGGCGGATCAATCCGGATGCCAGGGTGGTCATCATGGGATGCTATTCCCAGGTCAAGCCGGAAGAGCTAAGTTCCATGCCGGGGGTATCCATGGTTTTGGGCAACAAAGAAAAATTCAACCTTGCCCGGCACCTGGAACAGACGCCGGAATCAGCGCCGGCGAAAAGTCCCGCGAAAGAAAAGCCGGATACCTTTATTCCCACGTTTTCATCAGGCGATCGTACACGGTCATTTTTCAAGATCCAGGACGGATGCGATTACCTGTGCGCCTATTGCACCATACCCCGGGCCCGCGGAAGGAGCCGCAGCAACACCATCAGGGAAACCATGGAAACAGCCCGAAAGATTGCAGGTACATCCATGAAGGAGGTGGTGCTTACGGGCGTAAACATTGGAGACTTCGGGAAGCCACACGGAGAATCTTTTTTCGGGCTGCTGGAAAAGCTCGTCCGGATTGACGGCCTGGAGCGCATCAGACTTTCATCCGTAGAGCCTGATCTGCTCAGCGATGACATCATTGAGCTGGTAGCCGCAGAGCCCAGGCTGATGCCCCATTTTCACATGCCGCTGCAATCGGGCAGCAATGCCATCCTGAAAGCCATGGGTAGAAAATATGACACAGCGTTGTTTGCCGACAGGGTGGCCAGGATTCGTGAACACCTGCCCCATGCCTGCATTGCGGCCGACGTCATCACGGGCTTCCCGGGAGAAACAACTGCCCTCTTTGAGGAAAGCATGGAATTCATCAGTCATGCCGATATTTCCTATGTGCACGTATTCACTTACAGCGAAAGGGAAAACACCAGGGCAAGCCGCATGACCGATACCATTCCGGCTCATGTGAGCAGGCAGCGATCCAAAGCCTTACAGGCACTCTCGAAAACAAAAAAAGAAGCATTCATTCTTTCCAATCAGGGCAGGCAAGAGAAGGTGCTCTGGGAAAAGGAGAACCTGCAGAACCACATGTATGGGTTTACAGAAAACTATGTCCGGGTAAAGACAACCTATGACGCAAAACGGGTCAACACCATTGAAACCATCGCGTTGAACAACATGGGTGATCATCTCGTTTTCATTGTATAACAGTCCCGGCAAATTGGTGCAGCATATTTCACTGGTTTCGGGACAATGGCTTAAACAACAAAATGATGACAGCATACAGACAACTTTGCCTGCAGGCATGCGATGTGGCTAAAGATGCGGGAGCTTACATCCGTGGAGAATTGCCCCGTTTGCGCGCCTCCGACATCGAAACAAAGGGCCTCCACAATTATGTAACGCACGTGGATACTACGGCCGAAAAACGCATCGTCAAGGCACTGGAACAGCTTTTGCCTGAAGCAGGATTCATCGTGGAGGAAGAAAGCATCCGGAAAGAAGGCGAAGATTACCGTTGGGTGGTGGATCCCCTTGACGGGACCACCAATTTCATTCACGGTCTGCCCTGCTTTAGCGTGTCCATCGCATTGATGCATCATGACGAAGTGGTAGCGGGTGTGGTATATGAAATCAACCAGGACGAATGTTTTTATGCCTGGAAAGGTGGCGGGGCTTATGTGAACGAACAGCCGATACACGTATCGGAAGCCATCTCCCTGAATGAAAGCCTGCTGGCTACCGGCTTTCCCTATTTTGATTACAGCCTGATCGACAGCTATATGGAGCTTTTTACCTGGTGCCTGCGCAACACGCATGGGGTGCGTCGCATTGGCAGCGCGGCAGTGGACCTGGCCTATGTGGCCTGTGGACGTTTTGAGGCGTTTTTTGAATACAGCCTCAGTCCATGGGATGTGGCTGCCGGCAGCTTACTGGTCACCGAGGCCGGCGGCAGGGTCACCGACTTTTCGGGCGGAAGCAATCATGTGTTTAACCGGGAGATTGTAGCTGCCAATACAGGGGTTTATGATGAATTGATGAAGAAGGTCAGGGAGGCCTTCAGGGGAAGTAGGGAGTAAGAAGTAGGAAGTAAGTAGTAAGCAGTTAGAAGGTTAATTGACGGTCAGTGTGCCTTTGTGATCTTATTTGCGTGCATTTGTGGATCCCATAAGGCATTGAATAGCGATATTTTGCAAAATTATAACCGATGAAGAACAAGACGATTTTTCTGCTTGTGTCCCTGATGTGGACATCCTGTGATAGCGGAACAAATGATGAGGAGGATACTTCAGGTATTCCCATAGCCTATGCCGAGGCCGAAATCCGGGATCTGTCGGGCAGGCGGACAATCACCGCCCCAGTGGTGGCATACAAAAGGGTGTACATCACGGCACAAACATCCGGTCGCATTGAAGAGGTCCATTTTGAAGAGGGTGATCATGTCCACGCAGGTGACTTGCTGGCCCGGATGGACACCCGGCGCCAGGAAGCCCAGCTCCGCAAGGCCAGGGCCAGTTTGCGCGAAACAGAACGTCAATACCAGCGCAGCAGGAAGCTTTTTGAAGATGATGTCATTCCCCAGTCCGAATATGACGCCATTGCCAGGCTGCTGGAAGAGGCAGAGGCCGAAGCGGGCCTCTGGGAGGTCGAAGTAGAGCTCGGGCGGGCTCACGCGCCTGTCGATGCCGTGGTAACCGACCGCCTCATTGAGGTCGGCACCACAGTTTCTGAAAATGAACGGCTATTCACCATCGAAGACCATGACCTGCTGGTTGTGCGTCCGGGCCTTAGTGAGCGTGATGTCATCCACCTGGAGAAAGGCCGTGATATTGCCCTTCGCTTTGACATTTACCCGGATGATGATTTCCGTGGTACGATCCGGAGAATTTTTCCAGCCGCGGATGCCATCACCCGTTTGTTTACGGTTGAAGTAGAAATAGATCAGGATGCTGCACCCCAAAAAATATTACCAGGCTATCTTGCCCGGTTGGATTTTGTCACAGAACAACGGGATCAGGTCGTGGCCATCCCACCGGAAAGCATTTGGCATGAAGAAGAAGAAGCCTTTGTCTTCGTAATCTCTGATAATGAGGTGTCAAAACGACGGGTGGAAACAGGGATTCGCCGCGACGGATGGCTGGAGGTGCTTACCGGGCTGGAAAGCGGCGAAAAAGTAGCTGCAGCCAACCTCGAAAACCTGCAGGATGGAGCGGAAGTGGAAGTTCAGGGGCGGTTCAGGCGTCACGGCTTCCGCGATTAATCGTGCTAACATCCGGTGCGCGTTTCTTTGCAGGAAAGTACAAAAGCAATGAGCGAGGCTCACCCATTGATTAAACAAGCAAGACACACCCATTCATTCAGCTTAAATGGATCAAATCATGGCAACCGCGTCAGCATCTCCACACAGACGACCCACAAACATCTCCTCATGGGCCATTGCCCGGCCCGTGGCGACATTGTCTGTCACGGCTGTTGTGATCGTATTGGGGATATTATTCTCGGGCCGGCTTCCAGTGAGCCTGCTTCCTGAAGTGGATTATCCGCACGTGCGGGTAGTGGTCAACTATCCGGGAGTAACGCCGGAGGTGATTGAGGAGCAGGTTACCAGGGTATTGGAGCGCAACTTGTCGGCCACGGAAAACCTGGCAGAAATTCACGGTCGCGCCTCCGAAGGTCGCTCCTATATTGAACTATTTTTTGATGTGGGTACCGATATCGACATTGCCCTGCAAGATGCTGCAAGGCAATTGGAAAGAGCGCGTGCCGAGTTGCCTGCAGGCACAGACCCCCCCAGGCTGATGAAAATGGATCCGTCACAACAGCCCGTCTATGAACTGGCCTTCAGCTCACCCCTGATGTCATCCGTGGAGCTTCGCCAGTGGATAGACCAGCGGCTGGTTCCCCAGCTGCTCACAGTCAGGGGAACAGGCACCATAGAGGTGGCAGGTGGCAGGGAACGGGAAATCGATGTAGCGGTGGACCCGGAACTGATGCGATCTTACGGTCTCCATATGAGCGATATCACACAATCTTTGGAACAGCGCAATGTAGATATCGCCTCAGGGAATATTACCTCCCGCGAATATGACATCCTTGCAAGAACAGAACATCGCTACAGGGATGCCACAGATGTAGGAAACACCCTCATCACCCTGCCCGGAAGCGACCAGTACGTCCGGCTCAACCAGGTAGCCACCGTCGCCGACAGCCATCGCGAACAACGACTGTTTGCCAGGCATAACGGCCTCGATGCAGTCCAGGTGACCATCATGAAACAGCCAGACGCCAACACGGTAGAAGTGATTGACGGACTGGCCGGCACATTGCAGGAGCTTGAAGATTCCGGATTCATCCCCTCCGAAATCAATTGGGACACCATACGCGATGAGTCTTTCTTCATCCGGGGTTCCATACGCTCTGTGGCCGCCGCAGCCATCACCGGTGGAGTGCTTGCCATGGTAATCATTTTCCTTTTCCTTGGAAACATCAGGAAGTCCCTGATTATCGGCATCACCCTGCCTGTAGCCATTGTCGCCACCTTCTTGTTGATGGCAGCCGCAGGGCTTACACTGAACGTGATGAGCCTCGGCGGGATGGCGCTCGGTGTTGGCTTATTAATTGACAATGGATTGGTGTTGCTGGAAAATATTTTCCGGCACCAACAGGAGTACAACAAGAAACCAACGGATGCGGCACGCGACGGAGCCGGCGAAGTTTTGTCCGCGGTCATTGCCGGGACCAGCACGAACCTGGCCGCAATTGTTCCTTTTTTGTTGTTAACCGGATTGGCCGCGCTGATCTTTCGCGAACTGATTCTTACCATAGGCTTTGCCATGCTTGCCGCCCTGATCTCGGCTGCCGCACTGGTGCCTGCTTTGTATGTGATGACGGCCCGAAGCCAGCCAACAGATATGAGCAGACCTCGCACCGGCAAGCCACAGTTGATGGCAAAGCTGGCCAGCCGCTACCGGAAGATGATTCCGCAGGTGATCAGGTATCGTTATGGCGTGCTGGCCCTGGCCTTGTTGCTGCTAGGTGCCGGCATATGGTCGCTGGGCCAGAGAGGCAGCGAATTTTTGCCCCCTGTGGATGACGGACGCATCACCATGCGTTTTGTGCTGCCGCTGGGAACCGCACCGGAACCCACCC
>PUPG01000044.1 GCA_003553005.1 Bacteroidales bacterium | reverse complement strand
CCGGGCTGTCGGAGAATACACTATCCATCCAGTCCTTGCCGAAAAATTCATCGATAAAGCTGGGTACGTTTCCGCGAGTTCTTCTTAACATCGGTAACATATCGCAACCCTCCTTTTTTTTGGTGATTACTAATTTTTTTGCTTTCACCAAAGGATATTCAAACGCTGTGCCATTCCGGATCAGCCCATCGGCAAGGGCCAATCGCTGGCAATACATATGCCATTTTGGCGCTTTTTTCACAAAAAAGCCGTCTTTTGATGTCATTTTGGCTTCTTTTGGCCGGTTTTGCCTGACGCTATATGATCATCCTGCAACAGATTGACCAGCGTTTTGTGGATCAGTAGAAGAAGTCCAGCGATGCTCCAAGCTTTTCCCTACCTTTGTGTACACAAGTCCACACCATCTGTGCAAACAAATATACACATGCAAGGCAACGGCGGGGGCATTCCGGATCACCTGATCAGACCGGAAGTGCGAACTTTTTCAACAGGAATCAAGGAAGTCAGGCCAGGAACAGCTTTTGGCAGTATCCGGAGCGCCCTCGATCAGGGTCAGGACATCGAGCTGACCCACACCTACGGATTTGCCATGTCGTTCTACACCTGGTTGAAACAGCGGGTTGCTACAACAGTGCCGGTACGCGATTATTCGTCTTCGCGCAGACACCGGGAGCGGCTGCATCAATACCAGTCGAAAATCTGGATGAGGGTAAGCGACCATCGTGCAGTACTGAAAGGGGCGCCTGAAAACCCGTGGATCAGGGAGTTTTATCCGGAAACCCCGGATTACCTCATCCGGTTCACTGATTTTCTGGGCTTGAATGGCGCCCGGCAATGGCACCTCAGGGGAAAGTCATTCCAGGTGCTAAACCATCTGATTCATCCGTTTTATGGGGTCTATTTCCCAACCAGGGAAAGCCACCTGGATCTCTTTGACCGTTGGCTGGCCACGCAACCCGCTTTTTCACGTGCCGTGGATATCGGCACCGGCTGTGGAATCCTCTCTTTCATCATGCATAAACACGGTGTCAGGAAAATCCATGCGACAGATATCAATCCCAACGCCATTTTCAGCGTCCAGGAGGACTTGCGGCGCCTGAACATCACGGCGGGACAGATGATTTTCCCCGAGGAAGCCGACATGCTGGGCAGTTTTCAGCCGGAAAGCGGAGATCTAGTGGTCTGCAATCCACCGTGGATCCCGGGCAGGCCCTTAAGCACGCTGGACCATGGCTCCTATTATGGGGAAGGCTTTTTTGATCGCCTGTTTGATATCTTGCAGGCAAGGTGTCCTGCCGGCGTGCAGATCGCCATCCTGTTTTCAGACTTCGCGAAAGTGGCTGGAATCAGCAAGACGCACCCCATTGAAGAAGCGCTGCAGCTGCACCACAACGATTTTCACCTGGAGGTTTATAACCGTTCACCGGTTCAGGATAAGCCATCCAAAAGAAAGTCGTGGATTCAGGAAATCCGCAGTAAGGAACACGTGGAATTGTATGTGCTGGAACGAAAGGCCTGACAAAGCAAGGCAGGATGAAGTTGATCAGGTAAGTTTCAGCCAGCTGACCTCCCGGTCGAAACGAAAACCAAGCTTTTTCACTAGGTTGATTGACTGGTGGTTGTGCGGTTCGATGTTGACAAACACCGGCTTCTTTCGCATCTGCTTTTCGTTAACCAGGAAACGAAGCAGGTTCTCGCCAAGTCCCTGACCCCGATAATGCGGCACCACGTGCAGGAAGCCCAGCGAAGTGTCATCGTGGGTCAACCCCCAGCCGACCAGTTCCCCGTCAATCCATATCCCCGCCGAGACATCCTTTTCGAGCCGTTCACGGATATAGTCCTCCGAAGTGAAGTCCTTGTAAGCTGAGCGGCTGTAAATATAGGCGGCCATATTGGCTTCCAGTGATTTGGACAGGAACTCAGGCGGATCCAGCAAATGATCGTCCGGCAGGTAGTAGCGATGCGTGCTCAGTTTCCATTCAATATTGCGGGTATGCGTAATGATGGGCAGCATCCACTCTTCCACATTGGCAAAAAACAAGGTCTCAAAAGCAAATTTTTCCAACACTTCCAGCAGGTCTTCCGGATTGTCGCCGCAAAGGTAAGCCCAGGCATAATCGCTTTTGCCGCAAAGCAGGACCACATCGCCGTGTTTCAGCTGCCGGGTAACCTTGTAATTGCTGAAAAAGCCTTTAACGGGCAGACTCTGCAAAGGTTTCTGGTCAAGGACGCTCCTGATGTCTGCTTTCATAACTAAAGGATGTCAAAAAGTCCAAAGGTCTAAAAGTCCAAAAGTCAGGAATAAATAGCTTAAACATTGTTGAACGCTCACAGAACCTAAACATTCAATCCGTAATTGTTACCTGTGTCATACTCCTAACTTCCGTATGGAAATCCATTAAAGATGGATTGGGCACGCAAATAATATAGGCTAAAGATAAGCAGAATATATAAACAAGTCAATAGCTGTTTTGATCGATGGCTTGCAGAAGCAAATCGCAGGCTTTTTCCACGTCGTGATCCGAGATAGTCAATGGAGGCGCTATTCTCAGGCAATTGTCGGCAAAGAGGAACCAATCCGTGACCACACCTTTGGCAATGCAAGTGTCAATAATGCTTTTGCATTGTTTGAAACTGTCGAACTCAAGCGCCATCAGCAGGCCCTCACCCCGGATGTTTTTTATGGCCGGGTGCACAAGGAGTTCCCGGAAGCGCTTGCCTTGCTTTTCCGCGTTTTCCCAGAGTCTTTCGCGGATAATCGTTTCCAGGCAGGCCTTTGCGGCGGCTGCACATACCGCATTTCCGCCAAAGGTGGTGATGTGGCCGAGCACGGGATCGTGTGTCAGGCACTGCATGATCTCTCTGCTGGAGATGAAAGCCCCTAGTGGCAAACCGCCGCCAAAGCCTTTGGCCAGGGTAAGGATATCCGGGATGATGCCGTAATGTGCAAAAGCCCATAGTTTGCCGGTTCTGCCCATGCCGGCCTGGATCTCATCCATGATCAGCAGGGCCCCGGTAGCGTCGCAACGCGCCCGCAAGCGGGTAAAGAATTCCTGGTCGGCTGTAACCACACCAGCCTCACCCTGAATGGTTTCTATAATCACGCAGGCGGTATCAGCAGAGATCTGCGACAAAGCATCCACATCGCCAAAAGGCAGGTGATACACTTCGGGCAGCAACGGA
Organism: Bacteroidales bacterium; assembly: GCA_003553005.1. The sequence goes on along the minus strand of PUPG01000044.1, from coordinate 2,130 downwards.
CGGAAAGCGCGTTTCAGTCCCTCATTGCCAGTTACACTCAGGGATCCGTGAGAGCTGCCATGATAGGCATGCTGAAATGCGATCACTTGTGTGCGGCCGGTATATCTTTTGGCAAGCTTTAACGCCCCCTCAACCGCTTCGCTGCCGGAGTTCACCAAAAAGGCCTGCTCCAGTTGCTCAGGCAATACCTCGCTGAGCAATGCAGCCAATTGCACCTGGGGAGATTGCACGAACTCCCCGTAAACCATCAGGTGCATGTATTTTTCTGCCTGCGCTTTGACTGCCTGCACCACCGCAGGGTGACCATGGCCAAGGGCACTGACGGAAATGCCACTGATCAGGTCCAGGTATTCCTTCCCATCTGCACCATGCATATACAAGCCCTCAGCCCGGACGATCTCTAAGGCCAGGGGAAAAGATGAAGTCTGACCAAGATGTCTGAAAAAGTTCGCTCTGTCGTTCATGTCGCTTACATTTTTTGCCTGTCCAATTGCCGGTTAAGCATGCCGGGAAAAAACGCCATTCCAGCATCAGCAAGAAGAACAGGCATTAAAATCCAAATAGAAAACCGTTTAATATCCGTACTTATCCTTCCACATGCGCTTCAACCGCAGCCGCATTTCTTGCTCCCGCGGGTTATCCGCAGGGTCATACAGTTTGGTACCCGACAATGATTCCGGCAAAAACTCCTGTGCCACAAAATGGCCCAGGAAGTCATGGGAATATTGATAATCTTTGCCATAGCCACTATCCTTCATCAGTCTGGTCGGTGCATTCCGTAAGGCAAGCGGCACAGGCAGGTCACCGCTTTTCTTCACCAGGCTTTGTGCTTGATTAATGGCAAGGTAGGCTGCATTGCTTTTGGGTGAGGAGGCCAGGTAGGTGGTGGTTTGCGACAGGATGATCCTGCTCTCCGGCATCCCGATCATCGTGACGGCCTGGAAGCAGCTTGTCGCGAGCAACAGGGCATTGGGATTGGCATTGCCGATATCCTCCGAGGCCAGGATGACCAATCGCCTGGCAATGAATTTCGGGTCCTCACCCCCTTCGATCATCCTGGCCAGGTAATAGACCGCAGCATTCGGGTCGCTGCCACGCACCGATTTGATGAATGCCGAGATGACGTCGTAATGCATCTCCCCGGATTTATCGTACAGGGCCATGTTTTCCTGGATCACCGAAAGCACGTGTTCATTGGTGATCTTCACCGTTTTTTCTTCGGGGATGTACACGGCCAGCTCCAGCGCGTTCAACAGTTTGCGCGCGTCGCCACCGGAGATCCGCATCAGCGCTTCCGTTTCGGCGACTTGCACCCGCTTGCCCGTTTCTTTTTCCAGGGTGGCTTTGCCCTTCTCCAGCAGCTTAAGCAGGTCATCTTCTGCCAATTCCTTGAGAATGTACACCTGGCATCGCGAGAGCAGCGGCGCAATCACCTCAAAGGAAGGGTTTTCCGTGGTGGCGCCGATCAGGGTGATGACGCCTCTTTCCACCGCACCAAGGAGGCTGTCCTGCTGCGACTTGCTGAACCGGTGGATCTCATCAATAAACAAAATGGCATTGCCGCCTGACTCCGTGGCCTTCTGGATCACGGCGCGTACATCCTTTACCCCGGAACTAACCGCGCTTAGGGTAAAAAACGGCCTGAACAGTTTTTCCGAGATCAGGGACGCCAGGGTGGTTTTACCCACACCAGGCGGCCCCCAGAGGATCATGGAAGGCACATTGCCCCGCTCGATGGATTTCCGGAGAATGGCACCTGGTCCCACCAGGTGGGTCTGCCCCAGGTAGTCATCCAGGTTCCCGGGCCGCAGTTTTTCTGCCAAAGGTATACCAGGTTGTTGCATGATGGTTTTTACTTCTTACTTGCTCCTTTCCCACAGCCCATGTGCTGCGGTAACGGGGTTTCGCAGGCCCTTTTAAAATGCAAGGACTATCTGGCGTTTTTTGCGTTTTACCAGATTATCTCCGCAGCCCAAGTGCTGCGGCTACTGGGCTTTAGCAGCCCATAAAACTTTGCCCTGACCCTGCCAGATTTTTGTTCACAAAAAGTGTAAACCTATTTCAGGACGAGACACTTACTTCCTGCTTACTGCTGCTTACTTCTTACTTCTTACTTCTTACTTCTTACTT
>PUPG01000013.1 GCA_003553005.1 Bacteroidales bacterium | reverse complement strand
TTCAGAAGACAATCGATTTGGGTGAAGGAAGACAGATCACCCTGGAAACAGGCAAGTTGGCCAAGCAGGCCGACGGCTCCGTGGTTGTTCGCATGGGCGACACCATGTTGCTGGCCACCGTAGTGGCTAAGTCAGAAATCAAGGAAGGACAGTCATTTCTTCCTTTATCCGTAGATTACCAGGAAAAGTACGCGGCAGCTGGCCGCTTCCCGGGTGGCTTTTTCAAGCGGGAAGCCCGGCCATCAGAGCATGAAATATTGATTTCGCGCATGGTGGACAGGGCGCTTCGACCGATGTTCCCCGATTACTACCAGGCAGAAACACAGGTATTGATTTCGCTGATTTCAGCCGGAAAAGACACCCTGCCGGATGCACTCGCCGGTTTGGCGGCGTCCACCGCGCTCACCGTGTCAGACATCCCGTTCAACGGCCCCATTTCCGAGGTCAGAATTGCCCGAATTGACGGCCAGTTCGAGATCAACCCGGGCATGACCGCCCAGGAGTCGGCCGACATCGACCTGATCGTGGCCGGTACCCTCGAAAACATCATCATGGTAGAGGGAGAAACCAAAGAGGTGTCGGAAGCAGACCTCCTCGAGGCCATCAAAGAGGCTCACGGAGCCATCAAAACCCAGTGCCAGGCGCAGCTTGACCTGGCGGCCGAGGTAGAGAAATCGAAAACCAAACGCGAATATCCGCCTCAGCCCGCGGATGACGAACTAAAGGAAGCAATGCACAAGGCGCTCTATCAGAAACTATATGATGTGGCCGCCCAATGCATCAATGACAAGCACAAGCGCAAGGAAAGCTTCGGCGCGGTGCTGGAACAGTATACTGAAGGCTTCGATGAGGAGATGCTGGAAGAAAAAGGCGACCTGGTCAAGGCATATTTTGGAGACATCCAAAAGAAGGCCATCCGTGACTTCGTGCTCGACACCCAGAAACGCCTGGATGGTCGCAAGCCCGACGAAATACGGGACATCTGGACGGAAGTGGACTACCTGCCGGCCGCCCACGGATCCGCCGTCTTTACCCGTGGCGAAACCCAGTCGCTGACCACCGTCACCCTGGGCACCAAACTCGACGAGCAAACGATTGATGGCGCCGTGATTGAAGGCAAGAGCAAGTTTTTGCTGCATTACAACTTCCCGCCATATTGTACCGGCGAAGTGAAGATGATGCGCGGTACCAGCCGCAGGGAAATCGGCCATGGCAACCTGGCCATGCGCGCCCTGAAAAACGTGCTGCCCAACGGCAACGACAACCCCTATACCATCCGCGTGGTATCCGACATCCTGGAGTCCAACGGGTCTTCCTCCATGGCCACGGTGTGCGCAGGCACCCTGGCACTGATGGACGCAGGCGTAAAGATCTCCAAACCGGTATCCGGAATCGCCATGGGCATGATTGCCGATACGGAAAGCGACAGATACGCCATCCTTTCGGATATCCTGGGTGACGAAGACCACCTTGGCGACATGGATTTCAAGGTCACCGGAACCAAAGATGGCATTACCGCCTGCCAGATGGACATCAAAGTTGACGGATTGCGTTACGAAGTGCTGGAGAGAGCACTGGCGCAGGCCCGCGAAGGCAGACTCCACATCCTGCAGGAAATGGAGAAGTCGATCAGCGAACCCAGGGCAGAATACAAGCCCCACGTGCCCAGGATCATCAAACTGACCGTACCCAAGGAGTTCATCGGTGCGATCATCGGCCCCGGAGGCAAGGTGATACAGGAGCTCCAGAAAGAAAGTGGTGCCACCATCGTGATCGAAGAAGTAGGTGATTATGGCGTGGTGGACATCGTATCGGAAGATAAGGAATCCATCGACTTTGTGGTCGACCGCATCAAAGGCATCATCGCCGTGCCGGAAATCGGCCAGGTATACCAGGGCAAGATCAAGAGCATTGTGCCCTTTGGCATGTTCGTGGAAATTCTTCCAGGCAAGGAAGGTCTGCTGCATATCAGCGAGATCGAGTGGCGGAGACTGGAGAAAGTGGAAGACAGTGGTTTTAAAGTCGGCGACGAGATTGAAGTGAAGTTGCTGGATGTAGACAAAAAGACCGGAAAACTTAAGCTTTCCAGGAAAGCCCTGCTTCCGCGTGACAAAAAACGATCCTAGCACGGTTTTTTCATTATAACAGTTAGGTTTTTGATTATATTTGCCCCTATTGGATTGAAAAAACCCTGGTTTTTTTATCCAATAGGGGCAATTTGATTGTCCGGTTTGCCCATCCGTTCAGGCTCTATTTACCTCTGCAAAGGCTGTTTTCATGAGACAACTTAAAATAGTCAAACAAGTTACCAACCGTGATACAGCATCACTGGATAAGTACCTGCAGGAGATCGCCAAGGTGGCACTGATCTCCGCAGAAGAAGAAGTGCGTCTGGCGCAACGGATTAAAAAGGGCGACAAGGCCGCCCTTGAAAAGCTTTGCAAGGCCAATCTCCGTTTTGTCGTTTCCGTATCCAAGCAATACCAGAATCAGGGCCTGAGTCTGCCCGACCTGATCAATGAGGGCAACCTTGGCTTGCTGAAGGCCGCTGAGCGCTTTGATGAAACCAAGGGGTTTAAGTTCATCTCTTACGCCGTGTGGTGGATCAGGCAGTCCATTCTGCAGGCACTCGCCGAGCAAGCCCGCATCGTCAGGCTACCCCTGAATAAAATCGGCCTCATCAACAAGGTCAATAAGGTATACGGCGAACTGGAACAAAAGCACGAGCGCGAACCAAACCCGGATGAGATCGCCGAGGCGTTGAACATTACCATTGAAGAAGTAAAGGATGCGCTCAGGCAAAGCGGAAGGCATCTCAGCATGGACGCCCCCATCCTGGATGGCGAGGAGTCGTCCGACATGTACGAAGTGCTGGCGAACAACGACGACGCCAATACACCGGAAAACAGCTTGCTATACGATTCGCTGAAAAGAGAGATTGAACGGACCATTGCCACGCTTCCCAAAAGGGAGGAAGATGTGATTGTGCTTTACTTCGGACTGAACGGACAACAACCGCACACACTCGAAGAGATCGGCGAAAAGCTGAGCCTCACCAGGGAAAGGGCCAGGCAGATCAAAGAAAGGGCCCTCAAACACCTCAAGCAAACCTCAAAGTGTAAAATCCTGAAGACATACCTGGGCTGAAGCGCATCCCGGCGCAGCCAATAATCCTACCATCATGCAGCATCTCGTAGCACCCTCCCTCCTGTCCGCCAACTTCCTTCAGCTGGAAAAGGACATACAAATGGTCAACCGGAGCGAGGCCGACCTGTTTCACGTCGACGTCATGGACGGTCATTTCGTGCCCAACATATCCTTCGGGTTCTCCATCATCAAACAAATCAAGTCGGTGGCTGAAAAGCCGCTGGACGTGCACCTGATGATCAGCGAGCCCGACCAGTATCTCCGGGATTTCAAAGATGCTGGTGCAGACTGGCTCAGCGTGCATTACGAAACCTGTCCGCACCTGCACCGGACCATCCAGCAGATCAGGGAACTGGACATGAAGCCCGGGGTGGTGATCAATCCGCACAACAATGTGGATCTGTTGCAGGACATCTTGCCGGATGTGGATTTTGTATTGCTGATGTCCGTCAACCCCGGATTTGGCGGTCAGCACTTCATTGCCAACGCCTACAAACGCATTGCCAGGCTCGATGAGCTGCGAAAAAAGCACAACCCGGATCTGCTGATCGAAGTGGATGGCGGCGTGGATACAAGCAATGCAGCACAGCTGGTCAGAACGGGTGCCGACATCCTGGTGGCAGGCAGCGCCGTATTCAAGGCAGACGACCCCAGGGCAACCATCGCCAGGCTAAAGGATCCATCCTGAAAGTGAGCCGTTCAAGATATCGTGCAAGTCACTCAGCTGGCTTCCAATACCCCCGTCTCCCCGAATAAAACAACAACATCGCAAGCAGTACCAGCAATATCGCTACCAGGAAGAAACTGGCATGCAAATTCGACAGTCCCACCAAAGGTTGCAGCAGGACTGGCGACATAAACATGCCAAAAAAGATACAGGTGTTCAGATAGCCCACAAGGGTGCCCCGGATCTCGGCTGGAGCAAGGTTAACCAACCAAAGATTAATATTGGCCATTTGCATGCCAAAGCCCAAACCACTGGTTAAAATGCCCAACACCATCATCCAGTAAGAATTGCTAAAACTGATAATGGCATAGCCACAGGCCACAAGGATGTATACCAGGGCCATGATGTAGGGGAAGTCCAGTCGCTTTCTGACACGCGAATAACTGAAAGCCATGATGATGGCTGTGATGTTCATGAAGGCAATGGCGATCCCTACCTGGGTGTTGCTGACCGCTGCGATGGAGCTGAGCATAAAAGGCAGCTGCACCGGAACCATGTAAAAAACCGCAAAGGAAAAGAACGCAATGCCGTATACCCACAAAGCCTGGGAGGGAATCCTTTTAAGCAGATCGCGGCTGATCAGCTTTACGCCTCCTGCAGGCCTGACCCGGCTTGGCTCATATATCGAGATCACTGCCATGATCAGGATAATCAAAGATACCGAGTAAATCAGAAATGGGAAACGCCAGTGCATATCGGCCAGAAAACCACCAGTGGAGATAAACACCAATCCACCTGTTGAGGCAAAAGCTGCCTGGTAGCCCATAAAGGCACTGCGCTGGCGACCTTCGAAGTAATCGCCGATCAGGGTAATGATGCTGGTCATCAAAGCACCAACCGAGATGCCCAGCAGGGCGCGGCCAACAAGGATCAAATAGATGTTGGAAAGATAGGCACCTGTCGTGCCGGCCAGTGCATATAGCAGCAAAGCGAAGAGCAAGACCTTTTTCCGGCCCGACCAGTCAACAAAATATCCGGCAACAGGCGCCAGCAAGGCAATAAATAGCGCAGGCAGGGTCAGAATGAGCTTACTCATCAATTCAGGATCGGCCAGGTGATCAAACGCCCGGCTGATTTCCGGCAATGCAGGCGAGATAATTGCACCGGCCATCACAGTCAGTGTGCTTCCCAACAAAAGCGTCGAACGCCTCAATCCTTCGTGCGGCTTCATACCCGTTTGACCAGTTAAAGACTTGACAAAACCTTCTCTTTTTTCAGTTTCACAAAGGTAGATATTTTATTACAGCAAAGGCTCTCACGCCCTTGAACAAATCGCCGCAAAAGGTGTTTAGCTTTAATTGCTTTGATTAACATAAGCAATGATACCCAAACAAATTCTTGTTTTGTTTAATCTTTTTAAAAATACTTTGAACAATTACAGGCAATTATTTGTATATATAGTTGAGTATATCAATCAACACTTACGACCCAAAAGAAAACACAAAAACATTATGTATAACCACAAAAATTCAATGACAATGAAAACACTGATTTTTTCTG
>PUPG01000221.1 GCA_003553005.1 Bacteroidales bacterium | reverse complement strand
TTGTCTTCATTGGGACGAAGGGAGCAGACGAGGTTGGACAGCTTCTCCGGCAACATCGGGATGGTCCGGTCGACCAGGTAAATGCTCGTACCCCGGCTCTGTGCTTCTTCGTCCAGCAGGGTGTCTGGCTGCACATAGTGGGTCACGTCGGCAATGTGCACACCGACCTCGTACTTGTCATCACCCAGTTTCTTCACCGACAACGCATCATCAAAATCCTTGGCGTCCGCCGGGTCTATGGTAAAAGTGGTGACCTTGCGGAAGTCCCGCCGCCGGGCGATTTCCTTTTCGGGGATGGCCTCTTTGACCTTGGATGCCTCAGCTTCCACCGCTTTCTCAAAGCGCGCGGGCAGGTTGTATTCGGCCAAAATGGCGTGCATCTCCACCTCGTTGTCGCCAGGGTCGCCAAGCACTTCTACCACGCGGCCAAAGGGGTTCTTTGCCGGGGGCTTCCATTCGGTGATCTCCACGATGGCCTTCTCCCCGTCCTTAGCCCCATTCAGATGCTCCTTCGGCAGGAAGATGTCGATGGGCATCGCCTTGTTGTCAGCGAGCAGGAAGGCATACTTCCCGGTGTGCTCTACGATGCCGACAAAGCGGTTCTTGGAACGACGGATTACCTCGACGATCTCTCCTTCCACCTTCTGCGACTTGCGGCGGGGAAACAACCGCACCTTGACGTAATCGTCGTGCAAGGCATACCCGGTGTTATTTGAGGAAATCCGCACGTCCTCAAGCAGTTCATCGGTGATTACGTAGGCCTTGCCGGTGGACTTCATGTCTACGCGGCCCTTGATGAAAGGTCCGACCTTGCGCTTTTTCTCCAGGTAGGCGGGACTGATCTTGAACTTGCCCTTGTAAGCCTCCACCAGGTCACCGTCCTTCGCCAGGGCGTAAAGAATACCGGAAAGGTATTTCTTGTGCTTGCTTCCCTCCTCCCCGAGCGCCTTGGCTACCTGCTTGTAGTTATAGGTTTGCCGCGGATTCGATTCATAGATCCGCAGTATTTTTTCCCTCAGCTTATTCTTGATCTGGGTTTTCTTGTCTTTCTTCGCCATAAGAATGGGATTTATTTTTGGATGGATTTGGTGTGATGGTTATGGTTCAGTAATATACAAAGATAAGGACAAAAGACCAAAAGGACGAAAAGACAATACGATCGCAAACCGATTCCTACCCTAATGCTGGCCAACAAACCATTAAAACCGCCAGTCCCAATATGGATTTATGCTTTTTTAAGCAACAAAGCCCCTGAAAATTCGTAATTTTACAGGTTGGTCTCGTGACCAATCAATACCATACAATTGTTGTGAATACTATGACTTCTGATACACTCCACATACTGCTGCGAAAGATCGACCGGTTCATCCGGCGATACTATATGAATCAGTTGCTGAAAGGCTTGATTCTCTTCGGTGCCGCGCTGTTTATCTTGTCCATCCTTTTCATCGGACTCGAATACGTGGGCTACCTTCCTACGAACGTACGGTTTACCTTGTTTTATGCCTTCATCGGATTTAACGGGTTTGTCCTGATCAAATACGTGATCCTGCCCTTGCTGGGAATGATCCGGATCGGCAAACGCATCAGTCCGGCACAGGCTGCCCGCCTGCTTGGCAAATATTATCCGGAAGAGATCCAGGACAAGATCACCAACGTGATTCAGCTCAAGGATTATCTCGACAAGCATCCGGAGAATGCCGAAATCATCATGGCGGGCATTGACCAGAAGGCGAAACAGACCAGCGTCATTCCCTTCCATAAAGCCATCCCGCTGCACGGCAACCTGCGTTTCATTCCTTATGTGCTGGTGCCCATGATCATCATCGGGGGCGTCTACCTGATGCAACCGGCTACCCTCCTGGAACCCGCGCAGCGAATCGTGCGCTACGATGTGGCCTTCGAACGGCCAAGACCGTTCCAGTTTGAGATGCAATCAGCCTCACAGGCTTTCCGTAATGACGATGTAGAAGTTGCCTTGAAGGCCTCCGGACAGGTCATGCCGTCCGAGGCGTATATCGTGTTCAACAATTCGCGCTATCGCCTGCACAAGGATGGAAGTGACAAGTTCACGCACCAGATACGGAACATCCAGCAAGATAAACGGTTTTATGTGGAGGCGGAAGGCTTTCGCTTTGGTCCATACGACATTGATGTCCTCGAGCGGGCATCCTTTACCCACTTCCACATCCACGTGGATTATCCGGAATACACCGGACTGTCGGATGACGAATTTACCAATATGGGCGACCTCTCCGTCATCTATGGCTCAGAGGTAACCTGGACCTTCTTTACCAATCCGATCGCCGATGTGGAATTTAGCCTGGAGGATGAATTGCTGGACCCGGAAACCGTTTCCACGGGTGAACATCGTGTGCGCCACACCGTCGATGACTCATTCGATTACCAGGTGCTGGCCTATGATGCTGAGCACGGTGCGGGCGACAGCATTGCGTATCACGTGCAGATGGTCCGGGATGAGTATCCGCGCATCGCCGTGGAAGAGCACCGGGATGACGTCCTGCAGGCCCACCTGTTCTACAGGGGAACCATTGAGGACGATTTCGGGTTTACCGGACTGGATTTTCATTACCGGGTGATGGATCAGGCTCAGATCAACCGGGGAGAAGAGGTCGACTTCTTTACCGAATCGATGGATATCGACCCCTACCTGCGCAACCAGACCTTCCATCACCATTTTGACCTGCAAAGCATTTACGTGCGGCCAGGCGAAACAGTGGAGATCTACTTCACGGTGTACGACAACGACCCGCTAAAGGGCCCCAAAGGGACCGACAGCCGCATATTTAGTCATTACATTCCTACCGAGGAAGAGATTCTTGCCGAAAGAAGGGAAGGGGAGGAGCGCATCGAACAGGGACTGGAAGACGGATCCGGGGAAGTCAGGCAGGCGCGCGACCAGATCGACGAACTGCGTAAGTCGCTGCTGGACTCCGAAAGGGCAGGATGGGAAGAGCGCGAAGCGATGGAACAGCTGCTTCAGAAAAAGGAGGAGATGGAGAAACAGCTGCAGGAGATCTCGGATATGAAAAAGGAAACGGAAACGCGCTCAGAACAGTTCATGGAGAGCAGTGAACGACTGCAGGAGAAACAACAGGAGTTGCAAAAGCTTTTTGATGAGGTGATGTCGGATGAGATGAAAGAGTTGTTTGATAGACTTCGTGAGAGACTGGATGAGATGAGCCGGGATGAGATTTATGAGCAGCTTGACCAGATGGATTTTGAGTTCCAGGACATGGAGATGCGAATGGATCGTACCCTGGAGATGTTTCGGCAGTTTGCCATGGAGCGATTGCTTGAAGAGAGCATTAACAGATTGGAACAGCTTTCCGAACAACAGGAAGAGCTGCGTGAAGAAACTGGGGCTGGTGGTGATGAGGATGACATTCGAGACGCCCAGGAACAATTGAATCAGTCCTATGAACAGATCAAGGATATGCTTGAAGAGTTCCGGGAAACCAACGAGAAACTGAGCAAGCCCAGGGACATGCAGGATACCCGCGACCAGGAAGATGCCATCTCGGATGATCTCCACGACGCGCTGGATCAGCTGCAACAACAAAACCCGGATCAGGCGATGCCATTCCAGCAAGACGCTGGTCAGAAGATGCAAGATCTGGGCGACAACCTGATGCAGATGCAGGAGGAGATGTTCCAACAGCACCTGGCAGAGGATGCCAGGGCCATCCGGATGATTCTGGAAAACCTGCTACGCTCGAGCTTTGCCCAGGAGGATCTCCTGCTGGAGACCCGTCAGGCCAATGTCAATGATCCCCAGTTTCCCGAACTGATCCGTGAACAACGGAAGATCGAGAGCGACATGGAGATGATCAACGACAGCCTGGTGGCGCTGAGCCAACGGCAAATGGCGATTCAGTCGTTTGTTACACGCGAAGTTGCGGAAATCAATCACCAGATGCGTTCGGCCATCGACCACATGATTAACCGACGACGCCACCAAAGTTCCAGCCGCCAACAGCACGTGATGACCCACATCAACAACCTGGCCCTGATGCTGAATGAGAGCTTGCAGGACATCCAGCAGCAAATGGCCATGGGAGAGGGGATGGGAGAGGACCAGCAGCCCGGAGAAGGACAATCATTCCAGAATCTCCGGGAGATGCAGGAACAACTCAACGAAATGTTGGAACAGATGCAAGATGGCTTTGAACCGATGCCAGGAGAGACGGGTGATCAACCGATGAGTACCAGCGAACAAATGGCCCGAATGGCTGCCGAACAAGAAGCCATACGGAATAAACTGCGCGAGCTGGCCGATGAGATGCGAAGCCAGGGAGAAGAGGGTACGGAAGCCTTGCAGGAACTGCAAATGGAAATGGAAGAGTCCGAATTGGATATGTTGCGAAAAGAATTGTCGACGGAGACCCTGGATCGGCAGGAAAGAATTTTAACCCGGCTTTTGGAGCACGAACGCGCTGAAAGACAGCAGGAAACAGAGGACAGGCGCGAAGGAACGACGGCTGAAGAGTGGGAAATCAGTAACCCTGAGGACTTTTTTGAGTATAATAGGATAAGAGAACGGGAGGTGGAGATGCTTCGAAGTTTGCCTCCTGGTTTACGTCCCTTTTATCGTTCGCTTGTGGAACAGTATTTCTTACATATTGACTGATATGAACCAAAATTACCGCCGCCGCGTGCTCGAAATTCCCACCGGGGAGGAAGGTTTTGCTGCATTGGAAGCCTTTCTGGATAAGATTTGTGACGATTTTCACATTTACGACGATTATTACGGCAATATCATTGCCTCGGTAACTGCTGCTTACGAGCTGATATCAGCCATCGATCAATCACCACACACCATTGCGATTCTTTTTCAGTCGGGCCCGGACGGCGTACGTTTTACCATACCGCTTGGCGATCATTTCCTCGAATTGGCCGCAAAGATGCAGAAGATGAAAAACACCACGCACCCTGATATGCTGGATGAGCCGGATGAGGCCGATCAGCTGATGCTGCAGGTGGAACTGCTGGCGGATGATTTACGCCTGGATGCAGAAGAACAGGCGATGGTGATCGCGTTCCACATTACGGGCATCAACGATATGCTTTCCTTGCAACGCACACAACTGCTGGATAATTACTATAACCGCTTGCAAGTGAGTAAGAAGGCGCATCAGTGATGGCTGTTGGCTATTGGCTATTGGCTATTGGCCGTTGGCACTTGGTTTTTGGTTAAACGTGTTTTTTAATACAGAGACGGTAGGTGAAATTTATACAACACCCTGAAGATCAGCACTTGGAGCCTTTTTTCCTTTATTTTCATTATGAAGGAGTGACCATTCCCGGATTCAACGAAGAACAGGAACGGGCGTGGATTGAACAATGCGTTCTTGCAGAGGAGGAGAT
>PUPG01000129.1 GCA_003553005.1 Bacteroidales bacterium | reverse complement strand
TACCCAATGTGTTTATAATCCGGATCCGAAGATCCTCGATATTATAAATGTTGATTAATGTCTGTATAAATCGTTTCATCCCTGAGGTTTATATCCGGTTAACAGTTCCTCCGTTTGCTTCGATTGCCTGGGCAGCGGTAGCTGAAAAGGCATGGGCGCTGACGTTGATTTTGGCTTTCAGCTCGCCCGTGCCAAGGATTTTCACCTTTTCATTTTTTGACATCAGACCATGCTCAATCAGGGCTGAGATATCGATCGTCTCCAGTCCTTTGGTTTCGGCCAGCGTTTGCATGGTTTTCAGGTTGATGGGTTGATAGGCCACACGGTTGCGGTTGATAAACCCATATTTGGGCAAACGGCGGGCCAGGGGCATTTGTCCACCCTCAAAACCGCTTTTGCGGCTATAACCTGAGCGCGACTTCTGTCCTTTGTGTCCACGGGTTGCCGTATCGCCAGTACCTGCACCTTCACCACGTGCGATGCGCCTCTTACGCTTTACAGCTCCCTTTGCCGGTTTAATTTTGCTGAGATCCATTATGTATTACAAATTTATAGATATTTTACAAAACAAAAACTACTCGGTGACCTCTTCTACGGTGAGCAGATGTTTGACCTTATTGATCATCCCTTCCACCTGGGGGGTACCGTTAACCGTAACCGAACGGTTCATCCGGGTCAGTCCCAGCGCATCAAGGGTCCGCTTTTGTCTGGCAGGTCTTCCTATCCTGCTTCTCGTCTGTGTGATCTTATATCGCTTCATCGGTTTATGATTTGTCAAAATGTCGAAATGTCAAAATGTCAATGCACCTTATTTATGTGTTTCGTGCTGAAAGAGGCAGTTCACCGAGCTGTGCCACAACAGGATGTGCTTCTCCGGTCTGTTTAGCCATTAAACACCTTGTCGAGGCTGACTCCACGCTGTTGTGCAACAGCCATCGGGTCTCTCAGCTTGATCAGGGCATCAATGGTAGCCTTGACCACACTATGTGGGTTTGTGGATCCCTTGGACTTAGCCAGTACGTCGGTTACGCCAACGCTTTCCAGCACGGCACGCATTGCACCACCGGCAATTACACCGGTACCGTCGGAGGCAGGCTTGATCAATACGCGGGCCCCGCTGTATTTGCCCTCCTGGGCATGCGGGATCGTCCCTTTATAGACCGGCACCTGGATCAGGTGTTTCTTGGCATCATCCACGCCTTTGCTGATGGCGGTGGTGACTTCTTTTGCTTTTCCCAGTCCGTATCCTACCACGCCATCTTCATTGCCTACAACCACAATGGCTGAAAAACTGAACGTTCTACCACCCTTGGTTACTTTGGTCACACGCTGGATGCTGACCAGCCGGTCCTTAAATTCGATTTCGCTCGACTTAACCTTTTTGATATTTACGTTTGCCATAATTTAAAATTTTAAGCCACCCTCCCGGGCTCCTTCAGCCAATGATTTTACTCTTCCGTGGTACCGGTATCCGTTGCGGTCAAAAACGATGGTTTCTATACCTGCTTCCTTTGCACGCTCCGCAACAACCTTACCTACTTCTTTTGCCGTCTCCGACTTGGTCATCTTCTTTTCACCAATCTCCTTCACGTGCGAAGAAGCAGCCAGCAGGGTTTTCCCTTCCTGGTCATCAATGACCTGGGCGTAAATGGCTTTGTTGCTTCTGAATACAGAGAGCCTGGGCTTTTCGGCCGTACCACGCACACGCTTTCTTACGCGGTATTTTACCCTTGTACGTTTGTCGAGTTTCTTTTTTGTTGCCATCCTGAGTATGAGGATTTGAATGTTGATAACTGATTACTTCGCTGCAGCGGCTTTACCGGCCTTCCTCCTGAGAACCTCGCCTTTAAACAGGACACCTTTGCCTTTATATGGCTCCGGCTTACGCAGGGACCTGATCTTGGCAGCCACCTGCCCTACCAGCTGTTTGTCGTGAGATTCAAGAATGATGGTTGGGTTCTTACCTCTTTCGGTAATGGTCTCCACCTTAACTTCCTTGGGAATTTCAAAAAAGATGTTGTGGGAGTACCCCAATGCCAGTTCGAGCACCTGCCCGTTGTGTGAGGCTTTGTAACCCACGCCTACCAGCTCCTGGATGATTTTATACCCCTCCGAAACACCCACAACCATATTGTTGATCAGCGCCCTGTAGAGGCCATGCATGGATTTGCTGCTTTTCTGTTCGTTTTCCCTTTCGAACTTTACCTGGTCATCCGCTACAGTGACTTTGATCACCGGGTTGACGGCCTGCTGCAATTCGCCTTTGGGCCCCTTTACGGTTACGACATTGTCGTCAGACACCGTAACGGTGACTCCACCGGGAATGCTTACTGGATTATTTCCTATTCGTGACATTTCTGTGCGATTTTTAGCTTACGTAACAAATTACTTCGCCACCCACATTCATTTTGCGGGCTTCCTTATCTGTCATCAGGCCTTTAGAGGTGGAAATCACTGCGATACCCAGGCCATTCAATACGCGCGGCAATTCCTTGCTGTTGGCATACCTACGCAGTCCGGGGCGGCTTGCCCGCTGGATATCATTGATGGCAGGCAGTTTGCTTACCGGATGATATTTCAGTGCGATCTTGATCTTGCCAGGCGCTTTGTCATCCTCAAACTTATAATTGAGGATATAGCCTTTGTCAAAAAGGATTTTGGTGATCTCCTTCTTGAGATTCGATGCAGGAACCTCTACAACCCTGTGGTTGGCCTTGATGGCGTTCCTTATTCTTGTCAGATAATCTGCAATTGGATCGGTTATCATGTGTTTTTTCGTAAAATGTGATTGAAAATTACCAGCTTGCTTTTTTTACACCAGGAATCATCCCGTTGTTTGCCATTTCCCGGAAGTTGATACGGGAAATCCCGAATTGACGCATATATCCTTTAGGACGTCCTGTGAGCTGGCACCTGTTGTGCAGGCGAACAGGCGAGGAGTTCCGGGGCAGCTTCTGCAAGCCTTCCCAGTCGCCCTTGGCCTTCAGTTCGGCGCGCTTGGCAGCATACTTTTCAACAAGCTTGGCTCTTTTAAGCTCTCTGGCTTTCATGGATTCTTTTGCCATGATCTGTCTATTTATTCTGGTTCTTAAATGGTACTCCAAATTCACGCAGCAGGGCGAATGCCTCTTTGTCGGTATTGGCAGAAGTGACAAAGTTGATGTCCATGCCGTTGATCTTATTCACCTTATCGATGATGATCTCGGGGAAGATAATCTGTTCCGGCACGCCCATGTTATAGTTTCCTCTTCCGTCGAAGCCCTTTTCACTGACTCCTTTGAAGTCGCGGATACGCGGCAGGGATACGGCAACCAGTCTGTCGAGGAATTCGTACATGTTATTGCCGCGCAAGGTCACCCTGACACCGATGGGCATCCCCCTTCTCAACTTAAAGTTGGAGATGTCCTTTTTCGATTTGGTGGGTACTGCCTGCTGTCCGGCGATCAGGCTCATTTCCGCTACAGCCGTGTCAATGATTTTTTTGTCGGTGATGCCTTCACCAACACCCTGGTTTAAGCTGATCTTTTTCAGCCGGGGAACCTGCATGGTGTTTGTATAGCCAAACTCCTTCATCAGTGCAGGCACAATGTCTTTCAGATATTTCTCTTTCAGTCTCGGTGTGTAACTCATTGTTATATTTCCTCCCCTGTCTTTTTGGAATATCTAACCAGCCGGTTATCCTCATTTAACTTTCTGCCAATGCGGGTGGCACTGCCTTTCCCGTCAACGACCATGAGGTTGGACACATGGATGCTGGCTTCTTTCTTTACGATTCCGCCTTGCGGGTTTGCGGCATTTGGCTTGGTGTGCTTCGACACCATGTTCACGCCTTCCACAAAGGCTCTGCTTTTCTTGACGTCGACACTCAAAACTTTGCCAGTGGCGCCTCTTTCGTTGCCGGCAATCACTTTGACGTTGTCTCCTTTTTTTATATGGAACTTAGGTTGCATGGTTGATTTTCGATTAAAGCACTTCAGGTGCCAATGAAACGATTCTCATGAACTGTTTTTCTCTCAATTCGCGGGCTACGGGCCCAAAAATACGCGTACCGCGCATTTCGTCGGTACCTGTAAGCAACACCACAGCATTGTCATCAAATTTGATGTAGCTGCCATCCTGCCTTCTCACGTGCTTTTTGGTGCGAACCACCACAGCCTTTGACACGGTACCCTTTTTAATGTTACCGGATGGCAGGGCATGTTTCACGGAAACAATGATCTTGTCGCCAATGCCGGCATATCTGCGGCGGGTACCACCCAGGACCCTGATGCAAAGCACTTCTTTCGCTCCACTATTGTCCGCTACTGAAAGTTTTGACTCTTGCTGTATCATAATTACTTAGCTCTTTCAAGGATTTCAACTAATCTCCAACATTTATTCCTGCTCAAAGGCCTGGTTTCCATGATGCGCACGGTATCGCCGATATTGCAGTCATTTGTCTCATCATGGGCCATAAAACGTGATGTCCGCTTAACAAACTTCTTGTATTTGGGATGTCTTACCCGACGCAGAACCTCTACAACAATCGATTTGTCCATCTTGTTGCTGACAACAAGTCCGGTTCTTTCTTTTCTGGGGTTTCTGGTTTCCATTTCTCAGCTAATTATTTGGTTTCTTCTAATTCCCTTTTGCGGAGTTCTGTCATGATGCGGGCTACTGTTTTGCGGTAGTCTTTGATCTTCATGGGATTCTCGAGAGGAGACACCGCATGGTTCATCTTCAGCTTGCGCAACTGTTTCCGCTCTTCTTCAAGGCGCTCATGGAGCTCGCCGGTTGACATTTCACGAATTACATTCTGCTTCATCTTCGCATGAATTTTATGGTTTCACAGCTTTTTACACCTGGTTGATTGCGGGGTGATACAAGGGAGCTAAAGCATTGACAGGCGTTTGGCTGTGCCGGGTAATCTTCCCCTGCAAAAAGGCTGCAAAGTTACAACTTTTTTCCAATAATTGGTAATTAAATTAGTAAACATAATCCCTTCTGACCACAAATTTTGTGGCGATCGGTAACTTTTGCGATCCCAGGCGCATGGCTTCGCGAGCAGTTTCCAGCGTAACGCCGTCGGCTTCAAACAAGATCCGGCCGGGGCATACCCTGGCTACAAACAGTTCAGGGGCTCCTTTTCCCTTACCCATACGCACCTCAAGGGGTTTTTTGGTAACAGGCTTATCGGGAAAGATACGAATCCACAGCTGACCTTCACGTTTCATTCTACGTGTGATCGCCTGACGTGCGGCCTCAATCTGACGTCCTGTCACCCACTTGGTATCAAGCGACTTGATGCCAAAAGAACCAAAGGTCAACTCAGCTCCGCGCTTCGTATTGCCCTTCATGCGGCCCTTCTGCATCTTTCTGTATTTGGTTTTCTTAGGCTGTAACATGGTTCAACACTTTATATATAGGGTAAAAACTTAATC
>PUPG01000047.1 GCA_003553005.1 Bacteroidales bacterium | reverse complement strand
GAGATGCCCGCGGCCAGGTGAATGACGATCTCCACGTGTTCTGCGGTATTGTCTTCTATTTTTTTGATCTTGATCTTGCCCTTGTCGTTGGCCGCCACGATGCTGTCCATCAAGCTCACGGTCGTGGTACCAAATGGGATCTCATTAATCACCAGGGTTTTCTTATCCTGGATATTGATCCGGGCCCTGATACGCACCTTGCCACCACGTTGCCCGCCGTTGTATTTGGAGAAATCGGCATAGCCGCCCGACTGAAAATCCGGGAGGATGTCGGGCTCTTCTCCACGCAGGTAGGCGATGCAGGCATCGATCAGTTCATTGAAGTTGTGCGGCAATATCTTGGAGGCCAGTCCAACGGCAATGCCTTCCACGCCCTGTGCAAGCAACAGGGGAAATTTGACGGGCAGGTAGCGCGGCTCTTTGTTGCGTCCGTCATAACTGGTCTTCCAGATGGTAGTTTTGGGGTTATAGAGCACGTCCAGGGCAAACTTCGATGGCCGGGCCTCGATGTAGCGGGGTGCTGCAGCGCTATCCCCGGTCAGGATGTTACCCCAGTTGCCCTGGGTATCGATGAGCAGGTCTTTCTGGCCAAGCTGCACGAGCGCATCGCCGATGGATGCATCGCCGTGCGGGTGATATTTCATGGTATGGCCAATGATGTTGGCCACCTTGTTGTACCGGCCGTCATCCAGCTCTTTCATGGCATGCAGGATACGTCGCTGGACGGGCTTGAGGCCATCCCGGATTTCGGGAACGGCTCTTTCCAGGATCACATAGCTGGCATAATCCAGGAACCAGTCCTCATACATGCCAGAGAGGCGGGCCACCTTGCTGCTCTCACCACCAATGGTATCCCCGGCATCAGCGGATGGCTCGTTGGCACCCTCATCGATGGGATCATGCATGTCGTGGATGTGTTCGTCGGTAGTCATATGGCGCTGTGAAGTTGTAGCCGGTAAAAAACATCATGCCCGGCCCGGAACTGCCAGGTCAGGGGCACGATAAAAAAATGGGTTATTCGAGCTGCAAATTTATAAATAAATCCTATCGATACAGTGGCTATTTCCAAAAACGGATCAGCAGGACCTCAGTCAGCAGGAAGAGCAGGGCCAGGATCAGGAAAAGCCGCCACAATTGCTGCCCCATTCCCATCTCATGAAGCACTTGGTCAAGGGGCTTTCCAGCGGTGTCAACCACCCGGATGGCATCCAGCTGCAGATCTGCCAGCCTTTCCTCTAGTTCATCCGGCGCATACGCGGCCAGCTGCGACTCCCTCCTGTCGTAATTAAAGGAAGCGCCACCAACCTGGAGGTCGCCATGATACAAGGAGTAATTGGCAGCCTCTTCAAGCTGGTCATGGAAAAAGAGCTGCATCTGGTTTCCTGATCGTCGCTGCTCCGGAATCACCTCAAAACCTTCCTTGCGCAGGGAGTATACCTGGTCTGTCTGGGTCGTGCGCCGGGGGATCACCATGGCGTCATCGGAGCCAATCGTATAATACAATGCCTGCATGAAGCCACTTTGCAGGGCGATGTTGGCCATCATCGGCACAAAAACCGAATGGCGCTGAAAGTTGCTGTAGTCGGGGTTAAGCGGAACCGCCGACAGGAAAACGTTTCCATCGCCCACGGGATAAGAGGCGAAGAAGGGCAAGCCATTTTGCAGGCGCAGCAAATCATCACCCATGCTTCCTACCTGCCGCTGGATCCTGTAATGCTGTGACACATTGGGAAGATCCAGCTGCTCGGGAATGTGCTCAAAGACATCCTCAAAAACCGGGTGCATGTCATTGAGCTCGCTGACACGGATGGACGTGGTATCCAGCCTGTCGTAGGTGTCCACGCCCAGCATCCGAAGAAAGTCGTTGTAGGTGCCCAGGTTGGCTCCATCTCCAGGAAAGATCACCAAGCTACCTCCCGCCTCCGTAAAGCGCTGCAGCTCCGAGGCCAGCCCGGCCGATATCCGGTCATAGCCATCCACGACGATGGTTTGATAATCCGAAAAAGCAGAATAGTCGACCGATAAGGCCGGCATGGGTTCAAAATCAAAGAGCGCATCGCCTCCATAAAGTGCGTGCAGGTAGCTGCTTCTGCCGGCTCCTTCAAGTGCCAACACAGGAATTTCAGAGGTGACCTGGTAAGTAAAATAGAGCCGGTCGTCAAAAGTAACCGGGTAATCCCGGATCTCCACATGGGCTTGTTGCAGGGGCTCGCTTCCCGCGGACCAGCTCAACTCCACAGTCTCTTCTTCGCCATGGCCGATGTTGTAAGAGACCACGGAACGCTGCCGGCCGTCCACATACAACCTCAGTGGCTGGTTTTCAAGGTCCTGCGAACCATCGTTCCTGATCCGGACATACATGTTTACCGGTTGACCGGTCAGGATTACCGGACTTTCCGACCACAGGGAGTCCACGTACACATTGTCGGTCTGTTGCGCCTCCAGGGGCAGCAGGTAAGTCTGGATCAGGGTGTCCTGGGGCAGGTCATCCAGTGCGGAGGTGCTTTTTTGGTAGTCGCTGAGGTAGTAGGCGCGCTGGCGGTCAAATGGTTCATCGCCAAAAAGTTCCTGTTTCCTGGTCATGACTTCCGCGATGGACCGGCTTCGGGCGGACTCATCGACCTGTTGCACCAGGTCAATGAATTCTTCGCGACTCACAAAGCGCTGGTGGCGACCTTCAAAATCATTGGTGAGCAACATGAACCGGTCGCCATGCCCATACATGCGGGCAATCTCCAGGGCCCGTTCCCTGGCTTCATCGAGCAGGCGTCCCTGGTCCGACATGGCGTTCATGCTGAAGGAGTTGTCAATATACACGCTTACTGCATTGCCTTCCGGACTGATGTCGTCTTCATCGGCAGGAATGTAGGGGCGGGCAAAGGCCATCACCAGGAAGATGATCGCCAGGATGCGCGCCAGCAGCACAAGCAGCTGCTTGAGCCTTGACTCCTTGTCAGAAGCCTCGCTGAGCTGCTGCAGGAAGGCAATATTCGGAAAATAGACCGTCCGGAAACGCCGGAAACGGAAGAGGTGGATGATGATCGGAATGCTTATGGCCAACAGGGCAAATAAAAAGCCCGGAAAAACAAAGTTCATAAATAATACAATCTGTTCTTATGAATGCAAAAATCAATACAGGCAGGCAGCCAGCCAGTATTTGTTCCTTCCGGCATCCTGGCTCCTGCATGGTTTCAATTTTAAGGCAACGAAACAAAACAACCTGCTTTGCCTTGCTATTGTAATAACCACACAAAGTTACATTTATTTCACCGACTGCATGCAGGTCTGTTTTTGACGCCGTTTGAAAAAAAAGCTGTAATTTTCCGCAATTTTTACAGCCAATTTTCCAAACCATTTAATGATTTCTTATTATGCAACACAGATTGATGAAGTTTACAGCAACGCTATGTTTACTCTTTTTCGGGTTCAGCCTGGCGGCCATGGAGGATGCGCGGCTTTTGCGCTACCCTGACATCAGTGGCGACCAGGTGGTGTTTGTCTATGCCGGAAATATCTGGACAGCAAGCGCTGACGGTGGTGATGCCAGGCAGCTCACCTCGCACAAGGGACTCGAGTTATTTCCCAAGCTGTCGCCCGACGGACAGTGGATCGCTTTTTCGGCTGAATACAGCGGCTCCCGCCAGGTGTATGTGATGCCGGCATCAGGCGGCACACCCAAACAGCTGACCTGGTATAACGACGTCGGCCCGATGCCTCCCCGCGGCGGATTCGACAACGTGGTGCTGGGCTGGACACCAGACAGCAGGAAGGTCCTGTTCCGCAGCAACCGTACGCCATATGGTGAGCGCATGGGAAAATATTTTCTTGTCGACATTGAGGGCGGCATGGAAGAGTCCCTGCCCATACCACACGGTGGCTTTGGCGTGCTTTCGCCCGAAGGCGACCAGATGGCCTTCGCCTATGTGGACCGCGAATTCCGCACCTGGAAGCGATACAAAGGCGGACGCGCATCCAACCTCTGGATCTACGACCTGAACGAAAACACCTCCAGGGAGATCACCGACTTCAAAGGCACGGACCATATCCCGGTATGGCATGGCGACCACATCTACTTCGCCTCCGACCGCGACAAGTGGTTGAACATTCACCGCTACGACGTAAACACTGAGGAGGTGGAGCAGATCACCTATCATGATGACTTTGATGTGATGTGGCCCAGCGGTACCGGCGGTCAGCTGGTGTACGAAAGTGGCGGCCATATCTACAGGCTCGACCTGGAAACCGATGAGGTGGAAAGGCTGCAGATCAATATCCAGTATGATTTTGCCAACACCCTACCTTATCGCAAGAATGTCAAGGACAACATCCACAGTACGGCCATCTCACCCTCAGGCAACCGCGTCCTTTTTGATGCCCGTGGCGACATCTTCTCCGTGCCGGCAGGTGAGGGTACCACCCGCAACCTGACACAGACGCAGGGCGTACGTGCCACCTACCCGCAATGGTCGCCCGATGGTCGCTGGATCGCCTATTATGATGACAGTTCTGGCGAATATGAGGTCTACCTGCTGGAAAACAAAGACGGTGCTGAACCCCGCCAGATGACTGAAGGCAGCTGGGGATGGAAGTACCAGCCCAAATGGTCGCACGACAGCCGCTACCTGGTGTTTTTTGACCGAAGCATGAAGCTGCAGCTGCTGGACGTGGAATCCGGCGAATTGCGCGAAATTGACACGCCCACGGCAGAAGAGATCCGCCATTACGATTTTTCACCGGACAACCAGTGGATCACCTATGCCAAAAGCAGCCGCAACGGGCAGGGCGCCGTGTGGGTATACCATATTGAAAGTCACGAGGCCACCCAGCTTACCAGCGACAAATACAGTGAGAGCAACCCGGTGTTCAGCAAGTGCGGCGAATACATCTTTTTTACGTCCAACCGGGACTTTAACCTGCGATTTTCCAGTTTTGAGTTCAACTACCTTTACGACCGGGCCACCAGGATCTATGCCATGCACCTGACCCAAGAGAGTCCCCGGCTCTTTGAGCCCCGCGAAGTTACCGAACCCGGTCCCGATGATGAAAACCAGCAAGATGGAGAAGAGCACGACATCACCGTAGAGATCGACTTTGAAGGTGCCGCACACCGTGTGGTGGCCTTCCCCATGGGAGCGGGCAGCTACGGCGGGCTTCAGGCGGTGGATGACGGACTGGTGTATCTCACTACCACCGGATTGCGTCGTTATGTGTTGAGCCAGCAGGAAGACCAGTCGATCATGGACGGCATTGGCTCCGCCACCGTCTCCGCCGATGGCAGCAGCTTCCTGTACTCCCATCGTGGCGAGTGGGGCGTGGAACCCCTTGCGCCGGGCAGACAGGCCGGCGACGGCATGCTCGACCTGGGCGACATGAATATGCGCATTGAACCCATGAAAGAGTGGGAACAGATCTTCAAGGATGGCTGGCGCATCT
>PUPG01000088.1 GCA_003553005.1 Bacteroidales bacterium | reverse complement strand
GTGTAGGGCAACATGGTGGCAATAATGGTCCCAATCCCGGCATTTTTGTCATACCGCTCCATGAAGGCTACGATCATGGCAAAATACGACATCATCGGTGCAATCACGTTGGTCACGCTATCGCCCACGCGATAAGCCAGCTGAGTAAACTCCGGCGAATACCCCAGCAGCATGAACATCGGGATAAACACGGGGGCCATGATCGCCCATTTTGCACTGGCACTGCCCACAACCAGGTTGATAAACGCCGACACCAGCACCATAGCGATCATCAGTGGGATCCTTCCGAGTCCCAGTGAACCAATCAGGTTGGCACCATTGATGGCAAAAATCAGTCCAAGGTTGGTCTGATTGAAATAAGCCACGAACTGCGCCGCAAAGAATACAAGGACAATGTAAGTGCCAAGGGTGGACATGGATTTGCCCATGCCATTGATCACATCATAATTGCTTTTCAGGGTTTTTGCCGCAATGCCGTAGACAATACCGAGGATGGCCGCCACCAGGAAGATGATGGCCACGATTCCGCTCATAAAGGGGGAACGCAGCAAATCACCTGTCTCCGGGTCGCGCATGAAACCAGATCCTGGTATGGAGGACCAGATGCCTCCTTCGATCGGAACGGCACTCCAGATCAACAACAGGGCAATGACAATAAGCGCCCAGAAGGTAGCCCGGATGCCCCGGCGTTCATTGGGCGTCAATTGCTTGATCTCTTCAGGCTGGGCATCTCCCTTGTAATCACCCAAACGGGGCACCACCACTTTTTCGGTCACCCACGTACCAATGTATGCCACAAAAAATGTGGACACGAACATAAAGTAATAGTTGGCCGTCGGGTTGACATTGTAGGCGGGGTCTATGATTCGTGCAGCCTCTTCGGAGAGCCCTGCCAGCAGGGGATCAATGGTCCCAAGCAGGAGGTTGGCAGAATAACCGCCGGACACCCCCGCAAAAGCAGCTGCGATCCCGGCAATCGGGTTTCGTCCCACTGCAAGGAAAATCATCCCGCCAAGGGGCACCAGTACAACATAGCCCACCTCGCTGGCGGTATTGGACAAGATGCCGGCAAAAACGATGGCGAAGGTGAGTAACTTTTTTGGCGCGGAGAGCACCAGCAAGCGCAAGCCTGTAGACATCAGCCCGCTCGACTCTGCCACGCCGATACCAAGCAGGGCAACCAGCACCGTTCCCAGCGGCGCAAAAGACGTAAAATTCACCACCATGCCCGTCATGATCATGTGCAAGCCCTCACGGCTCATCAGGTTGAAAGCAAATACCCTTTCACCCGTGCCCGGGTGCACGGCAGAGACATTAAACCAGGCTGCAATGCCACTGATCACGATGATGGCCAGCGCAAACATGGCAAAGAGGGTGGCAGGATGCGGCAGCTTGTTGCCCACGCGCTCAATGGCGCCCAGCATCCTGTTAACAGCAGTATTGTTCGCGTTTCCCATAAGTTCGGAAGGTTAAATTGAACGTTAAAAGAGGCCAAAAATAAAGAAAATCAAGCATACCAT
Organism: Bacteroidales bacterium; assembly: GCA_003553005.1. Next base: position 3,944 of record PUPG01000088.1, on the reverse strand, counting down.
ATGCCCTGATGCAGTTGTTTTTCTTCCAGGGCATGTTCGACCATGGCAATCATCTTGTCGGCACGTATGCCATTCCACTTTTTGCCGGCATTGAACTGTGGCGGCACCTCCCCGGATAAACGCTCAATGGCAATATCCGGACGCAGCCTGGCGATATATTCGCATACAAAGGCCACATAGTCCTCCGGGGCAAACAACTCAAACTCTTCAGGGTTTTCTGCATATTCCCTGGCCATGGGAGTGCCTTTGACGATCTGCAACTGGTGAAACTTAATGGTATGGATTGGCAGCTTATTGATTTCGGTGACCTGGGCCAGCATTTGCTCCCTGCGTTCACCAGGCAGACCGAAAATCATATGGGCACCGGTTGTAATGTCCCTTTCGGCGGCCATGCCGATGGCTTGCACGGAGTCAGCAAAACGATGGCCGCGATTGATTCTTCTCAGGCTGTCGTCATGGCATGATTCTATGCCAAACTCCAGCTTGACGATATGCGCTTTGCTCAGTTCCGCCAGGTAATCCAGCTTCTCTGCATCCACGCAATCCGGACGCGTTCCGATCACCAGTCCGGAGACGGTGGGATGGGCAAGGGCCTCCTGGTAAACCTTCTTTAAGGTCTCCAGGGGCGCCCAGGTGTTGGAAAAGGATTGGAAATAGGCGACAAAAAGAGTCGCCCTGGGATATCTTTTCCTGATGAACTCCAGTCCCCGGTCAATTTGGCTGGTCACGGACCTGTCCGGACGGCAATAGCCAGGACTGAATGCATCATTGTCACAAAAGGTGCAGCCACCCACGCCCACGGTGCCATCCCGGTTGGGACAGCTGAAGCCCGCGTTGACACTCAGCTTTTGAAGCCTCGTGCCATAGCGCTTGCGCATCGCATCTGTCCAGGAATGATACCGGCGTTGATTACCCCAGGGATACATGGTTTGTCAAATTTTCATCAAATCTTGATCACAGGCTGCAAAGAAACAAAAATAAATCCAATGCGCATATTCTCAAAGGCTTGAGACCAAAGGAACCCAGCGGCAATTTTGCCTTTGGCTGAATTATGCTTACCTTTGCCGTGCACAAATCCACGGTTGCAATCACATGCACATTTTAGACATTTTGGTGTTCGCCTTGTATATGATGGGGGTGATAGGTATTGGCATCTACTTCCTCCTTCGCAACAAGGGTGTAGACGATTTTTATGTGGGAGGGCGAAAAATTGGCAGCGTGCACGTTGGCTTGTCCGTAGTAGCCACCGATGTGGGTGGCGGGTTTTCGATCGGACTGGGTGGACTGGGTTTTGTGATGGGACTGGCCGGCTCCTGGATGCTCTTTACCGGCCTGGTAGGCGCATGGCTAAGTGCCGTGCTGCTGATTCCACGAGTCAAAAAACTCGAAGCCACCAAAAAATTCTATACATTTCCACAGTTCCTGGGAAGTTTTTACACACCACGTGTCGCAATGCTGGCCGGAATCATCTCCGCCATTGGATACCTCGGCTTCACCAGTTCACAAATACTTGCGGGTGCCATCCTGGCGGAAGCAACCTTTACCCCGATGCTGGACAGGCAAACGGCCCTGATCATCATGGGCATCATCGTGATTGTTTACACCGCCATGGGAGGGATCAAGGCGGTGATCTACACCGACACCATCCAGTGGATCATCCTGATGTCGGGACTGATCTTTATCGGCATTCCCATTGCCTATTACAGCGTAGGCGGCATGACCGGCATCCGTGAAGTGCTGCCGCCGGAGTTTTTCAGCCTGGCCAACATCAGCTGGCAACAGATTCTGAACTGGGCTGTAACGATCATTCCCATATGGTTTGTGGGCATGACCCTTTATCAAAGGATCTATGCATCCCGCGACCGGAAGCAGGCCCAGCGGGCATGGTACATTGCCGGACTGTTTGAATGGCCCGTAATGGCCTTCATGGGCGTCCTGCTGGGCCTCTTTGCCAGGGTTGCCGTCGCCCAGGGCATGTTTGAATACATCGGCATTGCCAGTGCAGCCGACATCGATAGCGAACAAGGCCTGCCGCTGCTCTTGCGTACGGTATTGCCGGTAGGACTGATGGGACTGATGATGGCGGCCTACTTTTCTGCCATCATGTCCACCGCCGATAGCTGCCTGATGGCCTCCAGCGGCAACTTTCTCACGGACATCCTGACCCGGTGGTTCAAAGTGCCGGAAGGCAGAAAAGCATTCCTGCTGGTCTCGCAAGGACTCACACTCATACTGGGCACGATCGCGCTGCTGCTGGCCTCGGTGATGCCAAGCGTGCTCGATCTGATGCTGCACTCATACGCATTTATGGTCTCCGGACTTTTCATCCCGGTGATCGCTGCCCTGTTTCTGAAAAAAGCACATTCTACGGCCGCATTCTGGTCCATGATCCTCGGTGGTGGCACCACCTTTACCCTGATTGCGGGCGAATGGAATTTGCCGCTGGGGCTGGATCCAAACATATTTGGCATCACTATTGCAGTTATTTCATTTGCATTAATTAACTTTAGCCTAAACCTAAAACACAAAAACTGATATGGAATACACATTTTACACACCATCAGACACGGTTTCAGAGAAGACAAAAAAAGAGATCGCCGACTTCCTTTATGAGCACCTGGATGAGTTTGGCGATGAACACCAGTACATCATGAACTGCATCAACTTCGCCCTGGATGACAAGGAGAAGTTTGGCGGCTTCATCCTGGAAGCCCGCGAGAACGATCAGGTAGCGGGCGCCGTGATCATCAACAAAACCGGCATGGCCGGCTACATCCCCGAAAACATTCTTGTCTATATCGCGGTACATAAGGATTACCGTGGCAAAGGTCTTGGCAAGGACCTGATGCTTAAGACCTTCGACAAAGCCGAAGGCGACATTAAATTGCACGTAGAACCGGAAAATCCGGCCCGTTTCCTTTATGAGAAATTGGGATTCACAAGCAAGTACCTTGAAATGCGGTGGACCCGCTAAACATATCAACCATGGCAGAAATAGCAATCAGCCGGCAGAAGCTGGAACACAATTATCAGTTTCTCGAAAGGCTGTTCGACAAACACAATATCCGATGGGGTATCGTGACCAAACTTCTTTGCGGTAACCCAATGTATTTGAAAGAGGTCATTGGATTGGGGGCCAGGGAGTTGATGGACTCCAGGATATCCAACCTGCGTACCATCAAGCGCATTGACCCCGACGTCAAAACCATTTATATCAAACCTCCGCCCCGGCGCAGCATCAGAAGCGTGGTCAAATACGCCGACGTGAGCATGAATTCTGACCTCGAGACCATGAAGCTCATCTCCAAAGAGGCGCAGAAGCAGGATAAAGTACACCAGGTCATCATCATGGTGGAAATGGGTGAATTGCGCGAAGGGGTGATGGGCGATGAGCTCATCGATTTTTATGCGAAGGTTTTTGACCTTCCCAATATCGAAATCCTCGGTTTTGGCACCAACCTCAATTGTTTGTACGGCGTGATGCCATCGCGCGATAAGCTCATCCAACTCAGCCTGTACAAGCAAATCGTGGAGGTGAAATTCAACCGGAAAATCCAGCTGCTCTCCGGCGGAACATCCGTAACCATCCCCATGTTGGCCAAAAAACAGGTGCCCCCTGGCCTCAATCATTTCCGTGTAGGAGAAACGCTCTACTTCGGAGCCAACCTGTGGACGGGAAAGACCATCAAGGGCATGCGCGACGACGTCATCACCTTCAAGTCCGAAATCATTGAATTGATTGAAAAGCCCATCGTACCGGAAGGCACATTGCAGGAAAACCCCTCGGGAGAATCGTATGAGATCAACTCAGAAGATTACGGCAAGACCTCCTGGCGCGCATTGCTGGATGTTGGCCTGCTAGACATCAGTCCCGACTTTCTGATTCCTATGGACCAGGACATGGAAATGGCCGGTGCCAGTTCAGACATCCTGGTAATTGACCT
>PUPG01000189.1 GCA_003553005.1 Bacteroidales bacterium | reverse complement strand
CGCTCAGGAGCACTTCCCCGTTCAGAAAGATCTGCACATCATGAAGGTCATTGGAGGCATTCACCAGCCGGATGAATGTCCAGTCCGGCTCATCGTCGACCACTTCGACATGAATGGAAGTAGTCAGCTCGTCGGGATTTTCAATGTTTCCGGGAAGCACCAGGTGCCCGACAAATGGATAGACACCTTCGGTATCCCCGTCATATTCAGGGTCTCCGGTTTCCCAATCGACCTGCAGCATCATCGTATGCTCCGGATCATTGTCCAGCACCACTTCGGCCATTCCCGGCAGGTCAAGCTCTTCCATGGGTGTACCCAGGGAAACCTCTATATCGAAAAAATGCTCTACATCCGTGATGATATGCGTTTCAGGCTCTTCATAGGGAATTACCAGTCCGGTGCGGGTGTTTGACCCTTTGTAGGTCCCAAAATGCACCTGGGCGTCCGCCATGGGAATTCCCGTATCATACACGTTGATCAATGTAGAGTCGGTAACACTGAAGGTTTGTTCATACGACAGCGCCACGAGGTTAAGCATGCCGTCGCCTGTGACATCGCCCAGGTTGGCGCCGTTCATGAAGGTAAAACCCTCCGGGCGCAGGGGAAAGCCGGGAATCTCGCCGCTGCCGTCTATTTTGTAGGCATGGATGAAGCCCTGTCCTTCTACCATCATGTTGCTCCCAAAGATCAGGTCGGGCTGTCCATCGCCGTCGATGTCGGCTACGGACAGAAAGCCTTCGAGTCCACCGGCTTTTTCAATGGGAAAGTCGTCGAGCATCTCCCCTGCCGGGTCGTAGCCGAACAACATGGGGGCCGGCGTATCGCCAATGGGTTTTGCAGTGAAAATTTCGAAGTTTCCGTCATCGTTGATATCCACGACAGTTGGGGGATGATAGGTCCAGCCACCTCCCGGTACCGGCACCGGCCAGCCGTCGCGGTATGCTCCATCGTGTTCGCGCACATAGTACTGGGGCGCATCGCCGTGTGTGGCGCCGACAATATCCAGGGTGCCATCCCCATCAAAATCAACAAGCAAGGGCGACTGGTAGGAAAAGCCGGTAGAGGCAGCTTGTTGGGGAAACCCGGTCTTGAGCTGACCGTTCACATCGAAGGCATATAAGCTGCCATTGGACGCAGATGCGATGATGTCAGGCGTTCCGTTTCCATCAAGGTCCCCGATAGAAGGAGTAAACGCAGGGGTCCCCGACAGGGTCACCGGCCAGTTTTCGTTCATGGGGTTGCCGTCTGCTTTGATTGCATGCAACTCGTTGACCGTACGCACGCCAAAGACAATCTCCAACTGGCCATCGCCATCGAGGTCGGCCAGGGCCGGAGCGCTCAGGATCCATTGATTGCCATAGCTGATGGGAAAGCCAGGCATCACCTCACCCTGGGCATCGAAAAGGTAAACACGGCCGTTGTTTGGAATTCCTCCTGTAAGCTGCACGACTTCCAGGTTGCCATCACCGGTGACATCGGCCACTGAGGGAGGATAGGTAGCCGTTCCTGTCAGGTTGAACGACCAGATGATGTCTCCGTTGCCCTTGAAGGCATGGATTTTATCATAGGCCGCCACCAGGATGTCTTCCACGCCATCACCGTCAATATCGGCCAGGGTAACCCCGCGGAAACTTTTAAAATTAGGGTGTGCCGGCACACGGATAGGCCAGGGATCCGGCTGGTCGAAACCTTCATCCCGGGTCGCGGCAAGCGGGTTAGATGCCTCAAGAAGCACCTCTTTTGTGAATACACGGCCATCTGCATCAAGGTAGGCCTGGCTTGCCGGAATCTGTCCTAAGGATTGCAAGGAAACAACAATCACCAAAAAGGCGAAGGGTAGGCATTTTTTCATGGCTGCTGGATTTTGGTTACTGGTAGGTTTTGTTTAATGGAAATCATCCCAATTTAAGAAAAATTTCCCAGATCCAAAAACCAAACGCCAATAGCCAACAGCTAACAGCCATTACCATCCTTACTCCGCATACAGAAAATCATGCATATACTCCATGGGAAGGATCAGCATGGGCTTGCCCTGGTTGCGGGCGCGCCACATGATGTGTTTGATGGCAGGGTCTTCTTCCATGCTGGTCTTGTTTTCCACACCAAGCAGACGCGACGCGAGTCCACTGAAACCAAACAGCCCCGGCTCCGGATATTCGACGATCTCATAATCGCCATCCACACCGATGCCTGCGGCTTCAAGGGCCATGTCGATGGTGTGTTGCAGACCACCTATGGCATCCACCAGGCCAATCTCTTTGGCATCCGTGCCCGACCAGACACGTCCACGGGAAATCGCATCCGTCTCTTCAAAGGTCATTCCCCGCGATTCCGCCACCTCTTTTACAAAAGTTTCATACGTGCCGCCGATCATGTTGCGGATCAACTCTTCTTCCTTGTCGTCAAAAGGTTGGTCCATGATGGGTAGACCAAGCAGCGGCACAGGAACTCCAAAGCCCATCGCGGCCATGTCGCCCTGCTTGACAAAGTCGGTTTCGTACCCTACGCGTTCCTTGATCCCTTCGTCATAAAAGAAACCGGCTATCACGCCAATCGAACCGGTTATGGTATTGGGTGCCGCCACGATGGTATCTCCGTACATTGACAGCCAGTAGCCTCCGGAAGCAGCGAGTGCGCCCTGACTGATCAGCACGGGCTTATCCTCTTTGGCCAGCAATAGCTGTTCGGCAAGTACATCGGAAGCTAAAGGTGATCCACCTGGCGATTCCACACGGAAAACGATGGCCTTGACGTTGTTGTCCTTGCGGGCCCTTTTTACGTCCTCAGCCAGGGACCTGGCGCGCATGCCGGCATCCATATCCACGGGCCCTTGTGCATAAATCACGGCTATCTCCGGTTTCCGCCCCCAGTAATCATCACGCGGGAGCTGATAGCGACGCAACATATTCATGGCCATCATGTCAGCCTCCTGGCCAGTTAGTTCTTCAATGATCTCATCTTTCCCGTTCCAGCGTCCGAGCCGATCCACGAGATCATGTTCCAGGGCATCCGCACCTGTGAAGAAAACAACCTCGTTCACCAGCCTCTCATATTCTTCGTCCTCAATTCCGCGACTAGCTGTAATATCCTGTTTGGCCAGGTTATACATGTTATCCACCAGCAACTGCCTCTGCTCGCGATCCTCGTCGCTCATCCTGTTGCTTGCCAGAGCTTCAAAACCCGACTTGTACTCGTGGTAGCGCCACTCATCCACACCTATGCCAAGCTTTTGCAGCAAGTCGTTGAGATATACGCTTCCCATCATATACCCAGGCAGCATCACGCTCCCTTGTGGATCCAGTACGATGTGATCGGCCACGGAGATCAGGTGGTACTGGTTCATGGAGGCATTATCCGTGAAGACGATCACTTGCTTTCCGGTTTCCCGGAATGCTTGCAGCTGCTGCCTGACCTCCCACAACATGGCTGAATTGAGCGCCATGCCGGAGGCATTGATCACCAAGCCTGAAACACGGGGGTCTGCTGCTGCCGCATCGATGGCATCCAGGGTCCTTCGCAACGAATTGGCATTGTCAAAAAGCCGGTAGCGTTGGTACCGCATGGGTTTTGACAAATCCAGTTCCACAAAGTTTGAAGGATCGCGACGACGTTCGTCAATCAAGTTCCGGTCATACGCACCCACACGCACGGCATACGTGTTGTGCGAATGGCTGAAGGAGTCATCAAAGCCGCCCTGGGCAGAAAAGCCAATGCGCCCCAGGCTGAGCTGTACGCCAAAGGTAAAAGCCTCGTAGTCAAAATATCTTCCGGTAAAGCGTAAACCGGGCAGGGCTTCCACAGCCACCCCGGCACTCCACATCCCATCACCTATATCCATGTCCTTACGCAAGGCATAATCCCCAAAAACAGCCAGGCGCTCGTTGCCAAACGGGCGCACTGCTAAATCCATCATCCCTTCATAATCGTCAAAGTCGGTCAGGAAGGTTCCCACTAATCCAATCGACAAATATTGCGAAGGCCTGAACAGGTTGCCAAAAGTCAGCGTGGTTTCGCGGCCGAAAAAATCGGTATCGCCGGCCGACCAGCCAACACTCAGACCAGAGGCAATACGTTCGTTGCCAAATGCCGTTGATAGCCGATAGTCCGTCACGGCTTGATCTGCCATACCAAAGCGGTGCACGGCAAAACCAGTGTTTGGAAGGCCAACAAATACACCCCAGCGGCTGAAATCCGGCAAACCCATGTCATTGTCCGACCAGGCAAAGGTGATGTCGGGGTGGGTCACATAGTTCAGCATAGCCGGGTTGGCATACCCATATAAACCAAAGCCCATAGCTCCCGGTGAGGTCATCAAAAATTCATTGCGAAAATGAAAATGGTCAAACCCCGGGGCAAACGCCACAGGTGGGTTTTGTTGAGCAATGGCGGGTGAAAGCAACAGGCTCAGCAAGACAAATAGCGTAATTTTTTTCATGATGTACTGCATTTTTTAAAAAAACAGGGATAAAATTCGAACGGGCACAGCGTTTACATGCCAATACGCCTGTACCTTTGTCTCCTGCCCCATTCATCCTGTAAAGATAGCGGTTTTATGCAAAAACATCCATGCGTGCTGCAACCATTCTGGTCTTTTTTTGCATCAAATGAACGAAAAGTGCGTTATCTTTGAAAAGTTTTAAAAATATTGCTGCAACTCATAGCTTCACCAAGGGGCTGTATAAACGGAGTCATATTGTTCAAAATCAAGAACATAAGCACAAAAACCAAAATCAGTGCATTAATTGTCCTGTTGTTTCTGCTTTCTATGACTTTCCTGGTTTACTTCATGATCCATTCCAACCGGCAGCAGCAGGCCTACACGGATTATAGTCAGCAACAGGTTAGCGAAGCATCGGAGGCCATTGCTGACATTTGGGAAAAACATCTCTATTGGATCATTTACGACTTCAGCACGTGGGATGAGATGGTGCAATATGCAGCAGATCCATCCGCACTGTCTTATCACGAGGTGGAAGCCTGGCTTGATAGTTTGCCGCCCTGGTATGAAATTGAGGGTGCCTGGGTATTTGACTTATCCGGGGACCTGATCTATGAAAACAAACAAGTTTGTGCAGCAAGCCTGGCTTCTGCTGATTTTTCGAACCTGAAAGCGCAGCTGCATGATGAGAACATGATGCAATTCTACAGCGTGGTTGAAGAGACCCTGGTGCTGATCCAGGGGGCTACCATACATCATACAGAGGATACCGATCGTGAGGGTGAGCCGCAGGGATATATGTTTTTTGTCAAGTGCTGGAGTGGCGAACCGCTCGACTTGCTTGAGGCGATGACCGGCAGCAACATTGCGGCCATACCGGTTGCACAGGCAACAACACAACAGCAAAATGAAGAAGGAAGCATAGCAATTGCCTTCCCCGGCAAAGACGGTGAAGATGCCGCATTATTGATTTTCCGAAAAAAAGTTGACTTTGCGGATCTGCTACAGGATAAGTCAAGAAATACGTTGATTATCCTCCTTGTATTCACTATACTGGCTT
>PUPG01000225.1 GCA_003553005.1 Bacteroidales bacterium | reverse complement strand
GAAGATGCGGAAATGATCAACGAGGTGATTCCCGGCCTGGCCGGAGCCGACCTGAAGACCCTTTTGCCTTACAACCTTTACAACCTGTTCACCTATGTGCTGGAGAACGATGAAAATATCACCGGCAAGGATGTCCAGCACGAGGATCGCTTGCTGAATGTGAGCATATACTCGCTAAAACCGAACAAGATCGTAGGTGGCGTGTTCAGGGATATGTACGTAGCTGAAGTCCGCCAGGAGGAGATCATCAACCGGGTCAGTGAGGTGATTGATGAAAACCTGAAGATGGTGCAGCAGATCGCATTCTCCCTTGGAGAAGGTGCGAGCACCACGGAAAAGATGCTGAACAGCATCATCGAAACATATAAGAAAACCAGCAAGGAATAAGGCAGGCGGCAACGCACAAACATGGACAATCATTTTTACATAGAGGTGGGGTCTTCGCAGCGCAATCATCAGGGTGAGCGCATATGCGGCGACATGTTTTTGTCGGAGAAGGTCAAGGAAGAGGGTCGCACCGTCGTGGTGCTTTCCGATGGGATGGGCCACGGCGTCAAGGCCAACCTCCTGGCCACCCTCACGGCCACCATGGCGATCAACTTTACCAAGGAGCACAAAGATGCGCACAAGATCGCTGAGATCATCATGAACACCCTTCCCGTCTGCGCGGAGCGAAAAATCAGCTATGCCACATTTACCATTGTGGATATCGACAAGGATGGCCAATGTACCATCCTGAACTATGACAATCCGGATGCCCTGGTGATGCGTGAGAAGGAGCTGATGGAACCAGATTGGCAGACGATCAGGCTGGAGGCCGATGACCGGTCTGAAAGAGAGCTGCGGGCTTGCACGTTCAGGGTACAGAAGGAAGATCGCGTTCTGCTCATGACCGATGGCATTACGCAGTCGGGTCTTGGCAAAGGAAAATACTTGCTGGGATGGGGATACGACAATGTGCGCGAGCATGTGCTGTCGCTGGTGAACGACAAGCCGCGCATCTCCGCCGGCAAGCTCGCATCGCTGGTGGTGAACAAGGCCCATGCCAACGATGGGTACCAGGCCAAAGATGACACCAGTGCGGCCGTCATCTATTTTCGTGAACCCCGGCACCTGCTGATATGCAGCGGACCGCCTTACGAAAAGGAAAAAGACAAGGAGCTCGCCCACCTGGTGAAGGACTTTAGGGGGCGAAAAATCCTTTGTGGGGGGACGACTGCAGATATTGTGTCCAGGGAGTTGAACATCCCGATTACAGATACCCTGGAGTTTGATGATCCCGACCTGCCCCCACTGTCCTTTATGGAAGGCGTCGACCTGGTGACCGAGGGCATCCTGACCCTCAGCAAGACTGCAGAATTGCTCAAACAATACAGTCCACGGACCGAGCTGGGCAAAGGTCCGGCAGACCTGATCGTCAAGCAGATTCTGGAAAGTGATGCCATTCACCTGGTGACCGGCACGGCCATCAATGTGGCGCACCAGGATCCCAACCTGCCGGTCGAACTGGAAATCCGCCGCTCCGTCATGAAAAAGATCGCTGGCATATTGGAGGAGAAGTTTTTGAAGGAAGTATCGCTTAGGTATATTTGAGGTTGAGGTTAAGGTTAAGGTTGAGGTTGCCCGGGGGATTTGTGGTGTATTGGGTAAGGTGGCGTGTGGAGGGGTTATGGGGTTTGAAGTTTGAAGTTTGAAGTTTGAAGTTTGAAGTTTGGGGTGAGGGCATGAAGCGGGTCGAGGGTGAGGGTGAGCAAAAGGAATGGTGAGGATGATGTATTCGGGAGTTGCGGGTTGGTCATTTTTGGCATAAGGATGGAAACAGATGCAAACGGATGAGTTATATATGCAGCGCTGTATTGACCTGGCTCGTGGGGGCCTTGGGCGGGTGGCGCCCAATCCCATGGTGGGTGCGGTAGTGGTGCATAACAAAAAGATTATCGGCGAGGGTTATCACCAGCGATATGGCGATGCGCATGCTGAGGTGCATGCCATTGCTTCAGTGAAGGACAAGTGGAAGCTGCGGGAGGCTACCATGTATGTCAGCCTGGAACCCTGCTGCCACCAGGGGAAGACCCCGCCTTGTACGGACCTGATCCTGGAAAACAAGATTCCACGGGTGGTGGTGGGCGCTGTGGACCCTTTTGATGAGGTGGCCGGCAAAGGCATTGCCCGTCTTCGCTCCCGTGGATGTGAGGTGAAGGTTGGTGTATTGAAAGATGCCTGCCGGGAGCTGAATAAGCGCTTTTTTACCTTCCATGAAAAAAAACGGCCGTACATCATCCTGAAATGGGCCCAGACCACTGATGGATTGATTGATGCGGAACGCATGCCAGGGGCCATCAACCGCCCCACCTGGATCACCAGCGAAAAACTCCGCATGCTCGTACACAAGTGGCGAACGCAAGAGCCGCTGATCATGGTGGGTACGCAAACAGCCCTGAAAGACAATCCCAGGTTGAATGTGCGTGACTGGCACGGGGAAAACCCCTTGCGCATTGTACTGGACCAGGACCTGGTCTTGCCAGCCAATTTAGCATTGCTGGACGATAGCCAAAAGACGATCATCATCAATGAAAAAACGGAAAAATCCCAGGGTGACACCCAATATTGGAAAATGGGGTTTGATGAGCTTCTTTTGGACCAGCTTATGGGCCGTTTATACCAGGAAGGTTACCAGTCAATGATCGTGGAAGGTGGTCGTCATCTTTTGCAGGGCTTCATCGACAAGAATTTGTGGGACGAGGCACGGATTTTTACCGGATCCCATTTTTTTGGTCAGGGGACTGAAGCACCGCGCATTGCCAGTCCCGGCAAGATGACCGAAGCCCACATCGGAAAGGAGTGCTTTTACTATTTCCGAAACATAGGCAACCACGCAAAAATATGACAGATACTTATCAAACAATCATCAAGGAATCTGAAGGCTTATACAAGGACAAAGGCAGCAAGTTCATCGCGCTGGCTTTTCCTGTCAGGGATGAGGAACAGATCAGGGAATTTCTTGAAAGGGCAAAAAAGGATTATCACGATGCACGCCACCATTGCTATGCGTGGGTGCTGGGTTACAACCAGGAGCATCATAAGTTCAACGACGACGGTGAGCCGTCGGGTACGGCAGGAAAGCCGATCTGGGGCCAATTGCGCTCCTTTGAGGTCACCAATGCCCTCATTGTCGTAGTGCGCTACTTCGGGGGCACGAAGCTGGGTGTGCGCGGACTGATTGATGCTTACAAGGGCGCTGCACGGGATGCGCTGGAGAACAATAAGATTGTAACCAGGACCATTCGGGATTACTACAGCATCGATTTTGATTACCCGGCCATGAATGATGTGATGCGGGTCATGAAAGAGTTTGACCTGCCCCAGCATACCCACGACTTTGGCTTGCGCTGCCGTATCGAATTCTCCATCAGGCAAAAAAATGCAGAAAAAGTGTTGAATCAGTTTAAATTGCTCCGGGAAACAAATTTAACATTTATGCATACCCGCTGATTCATAAACTGTTGTTTGAACCCTGCGTTTTAATTATGTAATTTTCGTTTCCCAGCTATTGTTTTTTTAAGGAATAAACCTTAATATTGCTATTCAATTTTTCCACCAAACGTACGAATAGCATGTATAGGCACCGAAATTCCTTAATCGGTATCACCCTTTTTATACTCTTAATTTTTGCTTCCTGTGGGGTGCCTGAAATACCCGTTTACATTGAAGGAGAACTGATTCCCGTGGACCAGGAGCACATTGGCGAAAAGGATCAGGCTGTGGATTCCATCATTGCCATTTACCGTGAGACCCTCGAAGAGGAGATGGAAGTGGTGCTTGCGCATTCTGCGCAGCGACTGGAGCGGGGAACTCCCGAGGGTTTGCTGAATAACTTCGTGGCGGATCTCATCATGAAGCAAGGACAGGATCTTTACATCCCCGATGATGGCCGGCCAATCGATTTTACCCTGCTGAATTATGGGGGGTTGCGTGCACCTCTGCCTGAAGGTCCGGTTACCCGTGCCAACATCTTTGAGCTGATGCCTTTTGAGAATGAAATGCTGGTACTGACCCTCACCCCGGAAAGCACCCTGGAAGCTTTTGAGTACCTTGCGCAGGCCAATGTGGGCATGCCGGTGAGCGGCATTGAGCTGGTCGTTACAGATGACCAGGTCGATGAAGTCTACATCCAGGGAGAACCCTTTGACGACTCACGCAATTACAAAGTACTGACCTCAGACTACCTGGCGGGCGGTGGAGACGACATGCGTTTCTTTCTTGATGCGATCGAGGAAGAAGTGCTGGGCAAAAGAATCCGGGATGCCATCATCGCGCATGTCATTGCGCTTGATGAACGCGGAGAAAAAATTAACAGCGAATTGGACGGACGAATAAGGATGAAATAAGCATGCATAACCTTAATAGACGCAGATTTCTGAAAACGATCGGAATAGCCGGGGCAGCTTCGCTTGCCGGACTTCCGGCACTGGCCCTGCGCGATGCCGGACTCAGTAAGGTCGTCATCATTCATACCAACGACCTGCACAGCCGACTGGACCCGTATCCGGAAGATGATGCTGAATACCCGGGAATGGCCGGATTTGCGAGGATTGCGGCATTGATCAATCAAACCCGGCAAGAAAACCCGCACGTCCTGGTGCTGGATGCTGGTGATGTGTTCCAGGGAACCCCGTATTTTAATCTGTATGGTGGTAAACCAGAACTGAAGCTGATGAGCAAAATGGGCTATGATGCGGTCGCATTTGGAAACCATGAATTTGACAATGGCAAGGATGGGTTCCTGGAAGTGCTGCCCTATGCTGATTTTCCCTTCCTGGCTGCCAATTACGATTTCAGCGATACCATACTAGCCGGTAAGGTGAAGGATTATACCATTATTCACCGGGGTGACCTGAAAATAGGTGTATATGGACTCGGCATTGAATTGGATGGACTGGTCAGCAGAAACCTTTACGGGAATACCGTATATATGGACGCCATTGCCGTAGCGAGGGACATGGAAGAAAAACTGCACAGAGAATATGGGTGCGACCTGATCATCTGTTTGTCCCACCTGGGCTACAAATATGAGGACGATAAGGTGAGCGATACCAGGGTAGCCGAAGAAACCCGCCTTACCCATCTGATCATAGGCGGTCATACACACACCTTGCTTGATCCGCCTGCGGTCGTGAAAAACAAGGCAGGACAAGCAGTAACCATTGCCCAGGCCGGTTACGGAGGCACCTATGCCGGAAGGTTGCAAGTATACATTGACCGGCAGGCAAACGAAAGTTTCGTCGAATCTCATACAACAAAATTAGGACAAATGCAAGGCTAAAAACATTTTTTTATTCACTTTTTTTAAGCAATTTTTGTTAATAACTTATTTGCCCCAAAGGCTTTTGCTGAGTGCTTGATTATCAAGATCAACGTTTTTGATCACCGAATTCCACTAAAACCAAAACAACGCATGGAGCAAGCTTACGAAAAGGTATGGTCGCAATGTTTGGCTGT
>PUPG01000236.1 GCA_003553005.1 Bacteroidales bacterium | reverse complement strand
TTTTTACGCATGAAGATACTTAAAGGGTTTTCAAAACTTTCTGCGCAGGAGAAGCGCAGGCTGGCGGTATCATCCTGCCCGGACCCGGAGGCGGCAGCGCAGGAGCTTGTCTCTTTTCTGCACCCGGATCAGGCGGTGCGGGAGCTATTGGAAGGCATCAGCGAAAATACCATTTCCAGCTACCCCCTGCCCTATAACGTCGCCCCAAACTTCATCATCAACGGGAACCAATACATGGTCCCCATGGTCACCGAAGAGAGTTCGGTGGTCGCCGCAGCTTCGTCAGCTGCCCGCTTCTGGGCCGGTCGTGGTGGCTTCCAGGCAGAAGTAAAGGATGACACCAAGAGCGGACAGCTGCACTTCCTGTTCACCGGAAATACCCGGCAGCTCAAAGACAGCATGGCGGAGGCAGATACCTGGCTGCGCGATTATGCGAGGCCGGTCACACAAAACATGGAAAAAAGAGGCGGCGGGATCAGGCAAATCACATTAAAAGACCGCACCGACATCCTCGATCATTATTTTCAGCTCCATGTCGATTTTGACACCAGGGATGCCATGGGGGCCAACTTCATCAACTCCTGCCTCGAAGAATTTGCGGAAGGCCTGAAAGCCTTTTTGCGTGAAAAAGATGATTTTGACGAGCAGGACTATGAGCCGCTGATGGCGATATTGTCGAACTATAGCGACCGTTGCGTGGTCAGCGTGAGCGTGTCCTGCGCGCCCGAAGACCTTGAAGAAGCCACGCCCCAGCTGAACGCAGGGGAATTTGTGCGGCGATTCCTGATGGAGGTCAGGATTGCGGAAGAAGACGTGTACCGGGCTACCACGCACAACAAGGGGGTCATGAACGGGGTCGATGCCGTCATCCTGGCCACGGGCAACGATTTTCGTGCCATCGAAGCCGGCGCACACGCCTGGGCTTCACGGTCCGGGCAGTATCGGTCGTTAAGCCACGCCACACTGCACGATAACGTGTTTACCTTTTCCCTGGAGATGCCCATGGCGCTGGGTACCATAGGCGGGCTGACGCGTTTACACCCCCTGGCGGCCAGATCCATGGAGATCCTGGGAAACCCTGGCGCGCAGGAACTGATGATGATCACCGGGGCAGCCGGCCTGGCAAACAATTTTGCAGCGGTCAGGTCCCTGACCACCACAGGCATCCAGGCAGGCCATATGCGCATGCACCTCTCCAACATCATCATGCAACTGAAAGCCACCCCTGCCGAAGCAGAGCAGATCAAAGCCCACTTTCGCAACCATAAAGTATCGTACCAGGCCGTGTCATCCTATCTGGAACAGCTCAGGGCGAGCTGATCCGCAACAACCAATAACTAAAGGCCAACAGCCAATAGCTGACTTTTTGTCATTTCGGTTTTATGATTTTGTAATCGCATGCAAAGCTTGTTTTTTCGCTCCAACGGCAAACTGATGATCACCGGGGAGTACCTGGTGCTGGCAGGTGCACGGGCCCTGGCCATGCCGGTGCGCTATGGCCAATGGCTCCGCGTGGACCCTTTGGAAGGCCGGGAAAAGATTTTGCACTGGAAAAGCCTGGTCCGGCAAAAGCCCTGGCTGGAAGTGACTTTTGATACCAGCACGCTGGAACCGCTAGCAGGCGCGCATGGCACCCGCCACACAGCACCCATACACTTCGTTCAACAAGCCCTGCGCGCTGCCAGAAGACTGAATCCGGCGTTTCTCAGGGACCCGCAGGGATGGACGGCAACCGCAAACCTGGAGTTTGACAAGGAATGGGGTTTTGGCAGCAGCTCATCGCTGATCAGCAACATCGCTTACTGGTCGGAGACGGACCCTTACGACCTGTTTCATCTGCTCTCCAAAGGATCAGGATATGATCTCGCGTGTGCCAGGAGTCAACAACCCATCGTATATACCTTTACCGGACATGCAAAAAAACCGATGATCCAGGAGGTAAGCTTTGATCCGGCTTTTCGGGAGCACCTGATTTTTGTCTACAGCGGCAAAAAACAGGACAGCGCAGCCAGCATAGCCCGCTTTGATGCCCGCAGCGTCAAAAAAGAGTATGCCGACACCGTCTCAAGGATCACCGACCACATCGTCACCACCAATGACCTGCAGGACTTCATCCACATGCTGCAAATGCACGAAAGCGTGATATCCAAAGCAACCGGAATGGATCCCATACAAGACGAACTGTTCCCGGACTTCCCCGGTGTGATCAAATCCCTCGGCGCCTGGGGTGGCGACTTTTTCATGGCCGCAGCAGCCCTGCCGCCTGAAGAGATCAAAGATTATTTTCTGAACAAAAACATGCCTGTGATCTTTGCCTTCCAGGACCTGCAGATCAAAGCAAGGGACAACAAGACCACACCGCATTAACCATACAACGTTTTATCCCATGGAAAAAGCAAACAGGTGGAAGCAACAAACAGGCGAGGTGGGATGGCAAAGTCCGGCCAACATTGCCCTGGTAAAATATTGGGGAAAACATCCCATACAGTTGCCCATGAATCCATCCCTGAGTTTTGCGCTGAAGGAAAGCGTGGTCAGGATACGCATTGCCTATGAGGTCAGTGAGCACAAAGCTTTTCAATTAACCGGCTTTCGGCTCAATGGTGAAGCCCACCCCGGCTTTGCGGGAAAAATTGAGAACTACCTGCTTGGCCTTGCAGAGGAATATCCCTTCATCAACACGGCGCAGCTCAGGATAAGCAGTGAAAGCACTTTTCCGCATTCAGCTGGCATCGCCTCATCGGCGGCGGCATTCAGTGCACTGGCACTGTGCATCTGCAGCATGGATGAGCAAATCAATGGCAGGACGTCAGACAAAGCGACTTTTTTGCGGCGAGCCTCTCATTTGGCGCGGCTGGGCAGCGGCAGTGCCTGCCGGTCTGTATATCCCGGGATGGTGATCTGGGGACAAAGCAAGCAGTTCGCTGAATCCAGCGACACACATGCCTGGCCCCTCCCCAAAGAACAGGTGCATGCATCCTTCCACGACATCCGGGATGCCATTCTCATCGCCGACAGCAAAAGCAAAAAAGTGTCCAGCTCAGCCGGTCATGCGCTGATGCACAAACATCCTTACCGCGATCAGCGAAAGCTGCAAGCCATGGACAACCTGCTTAAAATCAGCGAAGCGCTGCAATCCGGCGATTGGCAAATGTTTGGTGAAGTCATCGAAAATGAAGCGCTGACCCTGCATAGCCTGATGATGTCCTCCAACCCGGGCTATATCCTGATGCACCCAAACACCCTGATGATGATCAACAAAATCAGGGACTTCCGGGAAGAAACGCAGGTCCCGGCCTACTTTACATTGGATGCCGGCCCCAACATCCACCTGATCTATCCGGGTGCGGCTGAGCAGCAAGTAACGAATTTCATTGCCGATGAACTGGCTCCGCTTTGTGAAAACCAACGGTGGATCGCCGACGCTGCCGGTCCGGGACCGCAGCCCTTCTGATGATGTTGTAAGCTTTGCCTGCCAGCGGATGCGCCCAGCAGCCATGCAGCCGGCAAGCGAACCCAGTCAATGAGAATCACGATGATGCCACGTCCGGGAAAAAAATTTTATGCGAAGATTATGTTGTTCGGAGAGTACAGCCTCCTGTACGGTTCCCGGGCATTGACCATGCCGTTCAGGAAGCACGGGGCAAGGCTGGTATTTCCCTTTCCCGGCATGAGCGAAAAGCAGCAACGGGTTGCGCTGCGATCCAACGAACAACTGCAGGCCTTCCGGGAGTTTATGATGCAGGATGTGGCCAGTCCACCCGTTTCAGAGCTGCTGGACCTTGACAGGCTCGGAGAGGAACTGGCCCAGGGTGTTTTTTTGCAATCCAACATTCCCTCCGGTTACGGCCTGGGCAGCAGCGGTGCCCTCGTCGCCGCACTTTTTCATCGGTATGCCGGGCCGCGGACCGCGCCCGGGGAAGACCTGCCGCCAAGAGAACTCGCCTGGCTGCAAGCCCTGTTCAGCAGAATGGAGTCCTATTTTCACGGCAACAGCTCAGGCATAGACCCCTTAAGCATCTATGCAGGTCAACCCCTGCTGATCAAGGGCGAGCATGACCTGGCACTGACACGGCTCGACGAGGGGGCCGAATCGGCGTCTGGTGGCTTCTTCCTGGTCAATACGCACATCCCGCGAAAGACCTCCGACCTGGTTGCCATTTTCAGGGAAAAACTCGCTGATGCTGGTTTCCGGAGACGTTTCATGCATGAATACATGGCTTGCAACGATGCCTGCATCGAAGCCGTCGCCAACACAAGCCACACCCCGGCAGAAACAAGTCAACTGCTTGATGCAAAAATGCATGAGCTGTCCTCCCTGCAGCTGGTTTTATTCCGGGAGATGATCCCGGAGATCTTTCGGCCGATGTGGCAGGAGGGCTTGTCGAGCGGTGAAGCCATGATGAAACTGTGCGGGGCCGGTGGAGGTGGTTTCCTGCTTGGCCATGCAAAGGATTTTCAGCAGGCAACCGGCCTGTGGCAAAAACACCACGCCACGGTGATCACCCCCGGCGGACGGTTACTGCACAGTCCCTGACCAAGCCATTGCCGACGGCCGAATGGCGTGATGCATCCGGCTGGTCCCATCACAACCACCAGACCCGTCTTACCGAAAATGTGTACCTTTGCCCTACTGTTCCGGCGCGAGCCCTCAATCACTTTCACAGGATGGACATCGACATTTTACAATGGATAGGGTATACCGCTTCGGCAATCATTGCCATCAGCATGACCATGAGCTCAATTGTGAAGTTCAGGGTCATCAACCTCATTGGTGCCTCACTGTTCTGCACTTACGGCATCCTGATTGACGCATTGCCGGTAGCATTGCTCAACGGTTTCATCGTTGTGGTGGACATCTACTACCTGCACAACATATTCTCCCGCAAGGAGGTCTTTGATATCATGCGGGTGAGGAATGACAACAAATACCTCAAACGCTTCCTGGACTTTTATCGCGACGATATCCAGCGCTTTTTCCCCGGATTCACGCACAGGCCGGAACTCAACAGTTACACCTTTTTCATACTGCGCGACATGGCCGTGGCCGGCATACTCCTTGCCCGGCGCGAAGAAGGAGAAGTGCTGCATGTGATCCTTGATTACGTGAAAGCCGAATACCGTGATTTCAAGAACGGAAAGTTCATCTTTCACCGCTTGCAGGAGGAGATGATCAGGGAGGGCTTCACCAAGGTGGTGACTGAGGGGCATACGCCCATTCATAAACGCTACCTCAGGAAACTGGGGTTTAAGCAAACCGGCGAAGACCTCTTTGAGCTCAGGTTGTGTCCCAGCAGGCTGGAGCAGTCAGCGGAAAAGGCCAAAAAGCAGCAAGCGGAAAAGAAGAGCTGAGTAGCGTTGACATGACACCGGGATTACAACCCAAATTTTTTCATTTTTTTCCATAACCCAACCCGGCTGATGCCAAGGAAGCGGGCCGTCTGCGACTGGTTGCCGCCATGCTGTGCAAGCAAGGCCCTCAGTTGCTCTTTGGTAATCAGCAAGCGACCACCGGGTGTTTTTTGAATGTTGGACACATCCGGGTCGGACGCATCGGACAATGCGGACTTGTCCTGCTCTTGTCGGGCAGGAACCGCATGCAGACGCTCCGCGCGAGTTCCGGTTAA
>PUPG01000248.1 GCA_003553005.1 Bacteroidales bacterium | reverse complement strand
GGTCCAGCTCTTCCGACACCCCGTCACCAATGACGTTGCCCTTGGACACAACCACAGGTGGATCGTCCTTGACCTCCCGGGCAATGCGTTTCCTGATGATCTCACAGGGATTCAATTGCTCTGCCAGCTGCTGCAACGGTCCACAATTGCTAGCCAGGCACTTCTCCCGAAGGGGGCTGATCACCGCAAGTGCCTTCTCAATCTGGAGTAATTCCCGCGGATTCACCTTACCTACAGCAACACGGGAGATCAGGCGTTCCATGTCGCCCACCTGTTTCAGGAGCGACCTGATCGCTTCCGCCAGCTCCGTATCCTCCTGCAGGCGTTTGACCACCGCGTACCGCTCCTGGATCCGCGCCTTGTCCTTCAGCGGCAGGATAATCCAGCGCTTCAGCAAACGGCTTCCCATCGGGGATATGGTATGATCGATGACGTCTTTTAAGGTCGTGGCATCTTCATTGAGCGAGTCCAGGATTTCCAGGTTGCGGATCGTAAACCGGTCAAGCCACACGTGCTGGGTTTCATCAATGCGCGCAATCTTATTGATGTGGCCGAGGTTGTCGTGCCTGGTGTCCTGCAGATACTGCATGATGGCCCCGGCTGCGATGATGCCTTCCGGCAGCCCTTCAATTCCGAAACCCTTGTAAGATACCGTACCAAAGTGCTTAAGCAGCAAATCATCTGCAAAGTCGCGGGTATACACCCAGTCATCCAGGGTGCTGCTGTGGTATTTTCCGGGGAATTGCTCGATAAGCTTTTTGTGGTGTCTCTTTTGGACGACCACTTCACTGGGCCTGAAGCTCTGCAGCAATTTGTCGATATAATCTGCTTGCCCCTGGTCCGCCAGGAATTCCCCGGTGGAGACATCCAGGAAGGCGATGCCAATGGTGCCAGATGCAAAATGCAGTGCAGCCAGGAAATTGTTTTCCTTGTGATCAAGTACCTTGTCGCTGAAAGCCACCCCCGGGGTGACGAGCTCAGTAACTCCGCGTTTCACGATTTTCTTGGCCTGTTTGGGGTCTTCAAGCTGGTCGCAGATGGCCACGCGCTGGCCGGCACGCACGAGTTTTGGCAGGTAGGTTTCCAGGGCATGGTGCGGGAAGCCGGCAAGCTCGACATAAGATGCCGCACCATTGGCACGCCTGGTCAGCACGATGCCAAGGATTTCGGCAGTCTTCACGGCATCCTCGCCAAAGGTTTCATAAAAGTCACCCACCCGGAACAACAGCAATGCATCCGGATGTTTGGCCTTGATGCCATAATATTGTTTCATTAATGGCGTATCTACTATGTTGGCTGCTGGTTTCCCCACAATGTCTCCTTACGTTAAATTTCGCTTGCGCTGCGCGGATGTGATCCGGGACGTAAACGTCGCAAACATCCTGATGCCCCGCAATTTCAACAAATTTACAAATTTTTACAGACGGTAAGGACCTCATAATCTATGTTAAATCAGGGAAGCTTCTTTGTTCATCGAAAAAAACTTTCGTAGTTTTGTCATGCAATCGAGTTAAACACGTTTTATTTTACAACCAAAAAAAAGATTATGCGTTTTTTCAAGAAGAGTCAAGTATTTTCAGCAATCGCGCTGGCATTCGTATTTTTGGCAGCTACCCCGGTAAAAGCCAATCCCGGTGGTTTCAGTGATGAGGCATTGCAGCAATTTGCCAATGCAGTTGTCCAGGTAATCAGCATCCAGCAGCAGGGCCAGAATGAAATGATTGAAGCCATTGAAGAGCACGATATGAACGTTCAGCGTTTCAATGAGATCAACATGCAGGCCCAGCAAATGCCACTGGAAGATGTCGAAGCCACAGACGAAGAAATTGAAAACTTCCAGAAAGCCAACGAGGCTGTCGAGCAAGTCCAGATCGAACTGGAGGATGTACTGATCGGCACCATTGAAGAAGAAGGGCTTTCGATCGACAAGTACGAAGAAATCATGGCAGAATATCAGCAAAATCCTGAACTGCAGCAGCGCGTGCAGGAGCTGATGGAGTAATGACCTGTCATCCCAAAAAGCAAAAGGCTGTCAGTACAAACTGGCAGCCTTTTTTTGTAGGCCAGGCAGCTGTTTTCCAGGCAAAACCACCTGTTTCGTCACAAAACTTTGAAATGTGTCACTTTTGTCGGCGGCAATTGCTGGAAAGCCAGGATCAGGAAATCAGGAACAGGGGTTTGTCGATAAAGGACTCATACACCGGGCGTAGCCTTTGGGTATTGTAGTGTTTGTCCACATCGATCAGTTTGTTGGTGCTGGTGACAATATCCACGGGCATGTTGTCATATCGGCCATTTTTCAGGATAACGAGCCGTCCGTGGATCCCCTTGAGAACGAGGTCCAGGGCAAGGTTACCGTAAGCCATGGGCACAATGCTGTCGATGGCATCCGGATCTCCGGAGCGCACCAGGTAGCCCAGGTACTGGTTGATGGTTTCCACCCGCTGTCCGTGATTGAATTTCGGGCTAAGTTCTTTGATCCGCGCGGAGACCGCATCGCCGATGCCTCCCAATTTGGCGTGACCATACATGTCTTTTTCTGTGCTTTGGAACATCATGTCCACCCCTTCAAATGCGGCACCTTCTGACACCAGCACCACGGAATAGTTGCTGGGATTTTTCTTCCGGTCTTCGACCAACAACTTGGTCAGGTGCTCAATATCAAATTTGTGTTCGGGAATCACACAACGGTTGGCGGCGCCGGCCATTGTAGGAAGCAATGCGGTGAATCCGGCATAGCGGCCAAATACCTCCATTACGAGGATGCGTTCGTGAGAACCGGCAGAGGTACGCAACAGGTTGGCCAGGTGGATGGTCCTGGTCACGCAGGTGCTGAAGCCAATGCAGTAATCGGTGCCCGGCACGTCATTGTCCATTGTTTTGGGTATGGCCACGACCTTCATGCCCTCCTGGTACATCCTGACCCCATAGCTCAGGGTGTCGTCCCCGCCGATGGGAATCAAAAAGTCGATGCCCAGAAAGTCAATGTTCTTAAGGACTTCGGGGGTAAGGTCGTTGACTTCGTCCTGGTACCTGTCCTTCAGGTGGTCCGGCACATGTTTGACCGGCACGTGGCTGGGCCTGGTCCGTGAGGTATGCAAAAAGGTACCGCCGGTGCGGCCGGCTTTATTCACCAGGTCTTCAGACAAGTCGATATAGTTGCTGCTGTTGTCTGCTTTCTTGTCACGGATCACTTCCATCAGGCCTGCCCAGCCCCTGCGGATTCCAATTACGCGGTATCCCTCTCTCAATGCGCGAATGGTGATCGCCCGGATGGCCGGATTCAATCCCGGCACATCGCCGCCACCAGTCAGGATGGCAATGGTTTTTCCTTTGTTTTGCTTCATATGGGTAAGTTTTATATTAATGTCAAAAGGTCGAAATGTCAAAATGTCAAAATGTCCGGTGTTGCCATGAATTTTGATTTTTGCTTGGTAAAGATAAAAAAAAGGTAGGATACGAAATGGTCCCCAGGGAAGAAAACGGCCTTGCATTTGATCAAAAAACCCACCAAATTTGTTAATCATAACAGAAGCGTGTAAAAATCAGGGCCGTTTGGGTTAAAACACGCTTAAAACTCATAGGCGCAGCACTTCGGCCTCGCAGACAATCATCACTATAGCCGACTTTTGGACATTTCGGCTTTTGACATGTTGACCTTATTTAAATACAGGCAACCCACATTAAAAAATACGTGTTATGACAGATCAATTTGTAATCTACAATCCGGTTAAACTGCATTTTGGAAGGCAGGTAGTGGAAAAAATTGGCAAGTCCGCATCCCCACTTGGAAAAAAGGCATTGCTGGTCTATGGAAAGGGGTCGGTCAAGCGCAATGGCGCTTACGACGACACGGTGGCCAGCCTGCGCAAAGCCGGTATTGACATCGTGGAATACCAGGGAATCAAACCCAATCCCGTCGTGGAGGATGTAGACAAAGCCGCTGAAATTGGCCGCAATGAAGGCGTAGACATGGTGGTGGCCGTGGGTGGCGGCAGCGTGCTGGACAGTGCAAAATACATTGCCATCACGATTCCCGCGTCCAATTCCTGCTGGGACTATGCCACGGGAAAAATCAAACCCGCTAAGGCACTACCCATACTGGGCGTACTGACCCTGGCAGCAACCGGATCCGAGATGAATCCGCTGGGCGTGGTGCAACACGACAAGGAGAAGAAGAAGGTCGGGTATGGCCACCCCCTGATGTTTCCCAAACACAGCTTCCTGGATCCCTCCTATACCATTAGCGTCCCGGAAGACCACACCGCCTACGGCGTTGTCGATTTGATTGCACACGCCCTGGAAGGCTGGTTTGGCGAGGGCGATGCCAGCCTGACGGACCGGTTCATCATCTCCATCATCAATGAAGCCATTGCTTATGGGCCCAGGCTGATGGCTGACCCGGAAAACTACGACCTGCGGGCAAAAATCATGTTTGCCGCCACCATGGCACTGAACGGACTCACCAACCAGGGCAAAAAGTCGGGTGACTGGGGTGTGCACGCCATTGGCCACGCCATGAGCGTGTTGTGGGACATCCCACATGGCGCCTCGCTTTCCATTGCGTTTCCTGCCTGGCTGACCTTGCAGCAAAACCGGATCCCCGAGCGGATCGAAGCGCTGGGCCATGCCACGCTCAACACCAACACCGTAGACGACACCATTGAAGCAATGAAAAACTTCTTCCGTGAACTTGGCAGCCCGGTGACCCTGGCAGAGGCAGGGGTGAGTGCCGGCGAAGCGGAACAGCAAAAGCTCCTCGAAGTCATGCGCATCAACAAGGTGGATGGCAACGTGCATCAATTGTCCGATGAGGACTACCAGGTCCTGATCCGGGAGATGGTCTGAAGCGGATAATCCGATGCTGCTGGACACTTAAGCTTGCCGGTGTGCCCATCAAAACAAAAGACAGGTACACCATGCATCCAGATTGCACCCTCAAACACATAACCTTATAGATATGCATATGTTTTCGTTGCCAAACAATGATCGTTTTTCCACCCGGAGAATTCTGGCCGCAAGCATGCTGTTGCTGCTTGTGGCCTTTCATCCGATTGTAACTACACAAGCAAATACAAAACCCACAATTATGGAACAAGAAACAACAAGGGACAACCTGTCGTCAGCGACTTTTGGCGGGGGTTGCTTCTGGTGCATCGAGGCCGTTTTCAATCGCGTACAAGGCGTAAAATCGGCTACATCCGGGTTTGCTGGCGGCCATGTAAAAAACCCGGCATACCGCGAAGTGGTCACAGGAAACACCGGGCACGCCGAGGTGGTCCAGGTCACCTTTGACCCGGAGCAAGTCAGTTATCTTCAGCTTTTGGAGGTGTTTTTCAGGGTACACGACCCCACGACGCTGAACCGCCAGGGGGCGGATGTCGGCACCCAATACCGTTCGGCCATTTTTTATCATGACGACAGCCAGCGGCAAGCCGCAATGGAGGTCATTCAGCGCCTGAACGAAGAAAAGATCTGGGATGACCCAATCGTCACGGAGGTCACCTCTCTTGAGGCTTTCTACCGGGCTGAGGAGCATCACCAGAATTATTTTGAGAAAAACCCCAACCAGGGGTATTGCCAGATGGTCATCATGCCGAAGGTTCAGAAGTTCAAAAGCCTCTTCGAGGACCTTGTCCGGGAATAGGGTGCAAAAAGGCATTGCTGGTCATCGCCAGCTTCGTATCTAAGGCTTGCCACAACCAG
>PUPG01000226.1 GCA_003553005.1 Bacteroidales bacterium | reverse complement strand
TTCCTGTTGTGCCATGCCTTCCAGGATGGCAGGTTCAAAATGTGCGTTTTCAATTTCATCAAAAGGCGGTACGCCAAATGGGGTTTCAAATTCGCTGAAGAAGGGGTTGGGTTCTTCTTCCGGTGCACATGAGGCCATAAACATTACAGGTAAAATCAATAATAATAACCAATACTTTTTCATTTTTCGTTGTTTTTATGAGTGAAGATTTTGGCTGATAACGATTTGGTGCAAAAATAACGATTTAATTTTTGCCGGTGACAGCATTTTCGTGCATGACGGTTTGCCTGGCATATCCCATTCATTGTTGGTTGATCACTTGTATACGTTTGTGTGTGCTTGCGCCACCGGTTTCGATAAGCAAGAGGTAGGGACCAGCCCGGAGGTTTTCAAGGCTTATCGTGGTTTCACGGGCATTCAACTGCGCTTCGTCCACGATGTGCCCGTGGATGTCCAGCAGTTGCCAACTGGAAATCTCAACGCCTGCTTCCAGGTAAATGCGGTCGGTTGCGGGATTGGGATAGACCTTGATCCCCGGGTCCGCCATGCCGCCGGTGCTCACTGCTTCCTCAAATGATACGCTGACCGTGGCGTCATCATCAATCGCGATGAGCTCAAAATGATTCTCCGTAAGATCTTCCACCGGGTCGCCGTTGTGATACCAGGCCTTTACCCGGAACTCAGGGTCAGGTGTTGCGGTAAAGGATACATCTGTTCCCTGTTGCACTTCATCACCCGGATGGATCGGCGTGTCCCCGGCATGTGCCTCCAGGCTCCCATGGTTGCCGTCCACATAAAAGTCAACCTGGTGCCGGAGGGTGTCAAAGGCGAGGATCACTTCCAGGTTTTCTTCCAGGTTCGGAATGTGCAGGCTGTCGGCCGTGTGATCTTCCCAGGCCTCTCCATTCACGGTCCATTGCAGGATGTCAAACCCTTCATCCGGATGCGCCTGGAACAGGATGTCGGCGCCTGCTGGCACGCTGCTGCCCGGGTCGATCTCGTGTCCGTCGGCAAAGGCCAGGAGGTCGCCGTGCGCATTTTCCGTGGCAAAATGCACCATCAGTTGGTCAGCAAGTCCGATACGCGCCTGGATATTCCAGTCGCCCTCAATGTCAAACTCAGATAAACTGGTCCAGGCTTCCGGATCTTCCACATCCATCCGGATCAGGTTGCCTTTGCCATCGTGGTCGGTAACGACATCCCGGGAAGCGGTGAATACGCCCTCTCCCGGGTCGTCATATTCAACACCAATCCACAGCTCCTTGCTGGTATCAATCAGATGGGGTTCGTCCAGGTTGATTTCAACCCAGGCCTGTGCTTCGGGTGTAAACTCCTGGTGAACCACTTCCACCAGGCTGTCCTGGTCTTCGCCTTGCCAGATCTTTAGGGCGGCCTGCGTTGGCTCATTGCCCATGTGCAGCCGGAGCCTGTTGATCTGGAAGCCTTCGTATGCAAGCAGGTCTCCGGGTTCGTAGCGGTGTGCGATCTGGTAGACTCCTCCGCCACCGATGCCGACGTGGCCCTCGTGGATGCCATCGTCCCAATGCACCCAGTCGAACGAGGCGCTGGATTCTTCCATGAAAAGGAAGGAAATGGTCTGGTCTTCAGCGTCACGCGTGATTTGTGTAATCGGTTTTTGCGTGAGATCGCCTGCCCAGGAGAGGGCACTGGGGGTGCTCTCATCCGTAAAGCTCGTCTGGTTGCTGCTTCCCGGGAATGGTGTTTGTGCGGAGTTGATGTTGCCGTAGCTCCAGGGCGGTCCGGTCGGATCCGTGTTGGCTCCGGCGGCCACCGGATACATTTTTTGCGGGTGGCCCACATTGACTTCGTTGCCAGAGGTGGCGACCTCTTTGTGGACGTGGTAAATGATCATCCCTTCTCCCGGGATGTGGGTGTCGAAACCGATGTGGTGCCGGTTTTCCAGCAGGTAATACTCTCCGGGGGTGTTGGTGTTGAGCCGGTAAAAATGTTCATCGTGTTCCACGCTGTTCAGCATGGTGACCGTATCCGGCTGATTCAGGATCACTGGCGTGGCCCAGCCATAGGTGTATGCTTTGGTAAAGGCATTGTGATGGGCAGGAGTCGCGCCGCCGTTGTTCCAGGTGCCGCCGGCCATCATATCCCATGAGCCGGTTCCCGTAAAGCTGCCGCCTGAACCTTCGCCGTCGGTGTCATAATAATCAGGAGCGCCAAGGATGTGTCCGAATTCGTGTCCGATAACCCCAATGCGGGTGATGTTGGTGCCCGAATTGCCGCGCAACTCGGGCGAGCAGGCGTAGCGGCTGATCCACACGCCATCAAGCTGTACGGGGTCGATGCTCCAGGCGTGCGACCAAATGGTATTGGGTCCGCCACCGGCTTCCTCGCCATAGCCGGCAAAGATCATGTATACGCCGTCTACCCAGCCATCCCCGCTGTTGTCGTAGTCCGCATAATCCACATCCGGATCTGCAAGGTGCACGGCTTCCGTGGCCAATTGCCTTGCCCCGTTCCAGGTGGCCCCGTAATGCGCCATGTCGTGTTCCGCCGTATAAGGTCCCACCACATCCACACTCAGATCAAACAGGCCGTAGGAGTTTTCCAGGTAATACTCCTTGACGCTGCCAGAAGCCCCATCATAAGAATAGCCGATCTGATTGAACAGGGCATCAAAGTCTTCCTGGGTCTTCTGGAAGGGTACGTCATTGGTTTCCATCAGGATGGCGATCAGTGTGCGTTCCCCCGTAGACGGAAAGGATCGGGCATCAGCTTCCTTACGCATTTCCCATACCTCGCGCATCATCTCCACCTGGCGGTCGCTGAAAAACAAGCCGCGGTCGAGTTGCTCCAGGAAACGGATCTCTTCCTGGTCCCTGCTGGTCAAAGGCGACACGCGCCGGCCACTTAAAACCAGGTCTCCAGCTTCGTCAAGCTCGGCATACTCATAAAACCCATCCTGGTTGGCGAGGATGGTATAGCCATCTGTAGTTTCCGCCCAGTTGATGCGTTCATCCCCTTTGAGCTGAATGGTGATCACCTGGCCATCGGGCTGGGTGTATTCTACGGGGTGTGGGTAAGCCGGTACGGCAGACGCCGGAAGCGCATGCAGCAGGCTGAGGATAAATAGAAAAATAAAAAGCAGGAGATGGTGTGGGGCGTCGTCTTTGTAATGGCGATGTAACATAGGCAAAATTGAGTTCTTTAGAAATGAATGATATGGGGGGTGGTTGGATCCAGGTTTTGATTGCATGATATGGCATTGGCCTGGCGGATGGATGCGGAGCATGTCAGGTTTTAGGGGTCGGATTCCTGCGCTGAAAGGTTTTCCAGGAAGCGTTGTACTTCGTCGGGTCTGTCGGCTTTATTCCTGGCAATGATGCCTGTGGTGAGCAATGTGCCTTCTTCATCTTTCACCGCATACTCGTAAAATTCATCTTCGTTCATCAGCAGGTAAAAGCCATCTGTGGTGACCGCCACATGCTGGTGTTCGTCACCCCTGAGGAAGATGTCCAGGACATATCCGTCGGGTTGTTCAAATCGGATGGTGTCAGGTGTAGCCGGAACCCCTTGTGGTTCATCCGGCACTTCTTCCGGTTGCATGTCTTCCGGGTCCATCCTGCGTATGTTGTCCACCGGGTCCTGGTAAGATTTTTGGTACGACTGGCAGCCAACAAACAGAAGCAGAGTGATGCCCGCCGCCGCCAGGATGAATTTGGACAGGGCACGATGCGCTGAAAAAATCATAGTATTGATTTTGAGGCCATAAAGGTAAGAAAAAAAGAAACTCCCTTGATTTGGCCGGGAATCCGGGGAGATATCATGGCGACTCATGCTTGCCCGTGCATCAGCACCATGTGGCTTATGAATAGATTATTTTGGACGGATAACGCCTTTGGTTATTTTAGAATTTTTAACTTTGAGAGATGCAAACAGGAAACTGACAAGTAACCAATTATGGCCATCGGATTGATGCCTCTAGAGGTGCATTGTTTGATCCCGGCCAACACACGCACATCATACAACCAAAACTTAAACACATGAAGCGATTCGTACCTTTAACATTTCTTCTCGTCATTATTCTTTCATCCCTCCAGGCGCAAACTCCTGCTAAGTTTAACTACCAGGCGATCCTGCGCGATGATGCCGGCCAACCGATTGTATCTGAAGAGGTAACCATGCACATTGCCATCTTAGCCGATAACCCCGAAGGTGAAGCGGTATTCGAGGAAGTGCATCAAACGGAGTCTAATGAAATGGGGTTGGTGAACATTGTTGTTGGATCAGTGGAGGACCTTGGGGAGGTGAATTGGGGAGCGATGGATTATTTTATGTCGATTACCGTGGATGGCAACCTCCTGGGGGTCTCCCAACTCCTGAGTGTGCCTTTTGCCATGCATGCCGGACAATCGGCCGACAGTTTCAGCGGAGATTATGATGACCTGGAAAATACGCCCGACCTGGATGAATTGGTTATGATTGAAGACCCTGATCCAGGAGACATGGCCTATTATGGCGGAGAGGAGTGGCAACGCATTCCGCTGGGAATTGAGGGCCAGGTGCTTCAGATCGTCCAGGGAACGCCCCAATGGGCTGATGTCATCGACCAAACAGGGAGCGTTACAGATATTGACGGCAATGAATATACCACCATCACCATAGATGGGGTGGAGTGGATGGCTGAGAATCTGCGTGCCACCCGCTATGCAGATGGCACGCACATTCCTTCAGGTCTCGACAGCGATGCCTGGTCTTCCACCAGTTCCGGTGCTTTTTCGGTCTTTGATCCGGACGAAGTGGATGACATTGACACCCAGGCAGAAATGGTAGGATTTTACGGCAAGCTATACAACTGGTATGCCGTAGATGATGAACGAGGCCTTTGTCCGGAAGGATGGCATGTCCCCACGGCAGACCAATGGGATGCCATGACCCAATTTCTCATCAGTACCTATGATGATGTGTATGCATTCAACGTGGCCAATGCCCTGAAGTCATGTCGCCAGGTGGATTCGCCCCTGGGTGGTGAATGCGACACGGATGAGCATCCACGTTGGGATGCATACGATACGGAGTATGGTTTTGACCTGGTGGGCTTTTCTGCCTTCGCTGCCGGATCAAGAAACTTCTTTGGCAACTATTTCAACCTTGCCAATTTCGCATTTTTCTGGACATCCTCTGAAAACCCTGCCGACGACGACGTGCTATATCGCCGCCTGCTGCGTTACTCCGGTGAGGTACAGGCGTTATCTTCCTCAGAAAACTCCGGCTTCTCCGTCCGCTGTGTGCGGGTTGAGTAAAAATGCCAGACTTTAGTCCTTCCTCTAAAATCCGCCATCCGGGATGTCGATGTCGCCTCCCCTGGCGTCGAATTCGCCGGTGATCTCGATGTCCATTTCCACAAGGGGATTGGCAATGTCGATGCCCGTGGCTTCAAATGTGAAAGTGCCCTCTACGGAATTGGTGGTAGACTCATCCAGGGTGATGCTGCCCTCATTGGAAAAGATGTATATCGTGGTCGCATCCGTTACCAGGAATGCGATGCTGATGAAGGCATCTTCCGGGTAGACATCGGGGTCAAAATCTTCCGGGTCGATGTCTTGTATCGGGTAAGTACCCGCTTCCGGACGACTTCCGGCGGTACCAAGCCACAGGTTGGAGTTGCTTGCATTATCCGATAAACTGATCAGGAAAATCTCCTCACCGGTATCGTCATCTGTTACGTTGGCAAACAGGGCCTGGCCTTC
>PUPG01000064.1 GCA_003553005.1 Bacteroidales bacterium | reverse complement strand
GCTTTTCGATGTGACCACCGAGGAGGAACGCGACTGGATCAAGGCCGACCTCTTCCTGGACAAAGGCATCCGGAATGATCAGCTGCATAAGGAGATTAAGAAGTTGCTAAAAATGTAATTCGATGGAAAAACTTAAGCTTTTGGTAGTGGATGATGAGCCCGGGATTCGCAGCGGCGTGGCGCGCATCCTGGAAAACCATACGGTCAGCTTCCCCTTTATGGATGAAGATTATGGTTTTGATGTGGATGTAGCGGAGACCGGTGAAGAAGCGCTGGAGATCATCAAAAGCAAGCCCCTGGACATCGTCTTGCTGGACAATAAGCTGCCAGGCATCCAGGGGGTGGAAGTCCTCGAATACATCAACCAGCAAAACATCGATGTGGTGGTGGTAATGATCACCTCATACGCTTCCCTGGAGCTCGCGGTGAAAGCCACCCGGAAAGGGGCATATGACTTTGTGCCAAAGCCCTTTACGCCGAAAGAGCTTCGGGCATCCGTGGAAACCATTACCAAACAACTGTTTTTGCGCAAAATGACGCAAAAACTCAATACCGAAGGCAGGCAGGTTCGCTTTCAGTTCCTGTCCGTGCTCTCTCACGAGCTGAAATCACCACTCAATGCCGTCGAAGGCTACTTGCGGATGATGCAGGAAAAGAAATTCGGAGAGCAGATTACGGATTACATGGAGATCATTGACCGCTCATTGCATCGCGTACAGGGTATGCGCAACCTGATCATGGACATGCTGGACTTCACCCGCATTGAAAGCGGAAAAAAACAACGAAAAATTGAACCCCAAAATCTCTGCGAGATCAGTCAGCATTGCATTGAGTCCTTTCAACCCCTTGCCATACAAAAAGATGTGGACGTGTACCTGAATTGCAGCGAAAAGATCTCCCTGGAAGCCGATCGCCAGGAGTTGGAGATCATCTGCAACAATTTAATATCCAATGCGATCAAGTACAATGTCGATGGGGGCAGGGTGGACGTCAACCTGAACCAGGAAGCGGACAAAATCATACTGAGTGTCCAGGACACAGGCATTGGCATGGAAGAAGAAGACACCAAAGGACTCTTTGAGGACTTTGTCCGGATCAAAAGCGAACAGACCAAAGGCATCAGTGGGAGTGGACTGGGACTTTCCATTGTGAAAAAGATCCTGGACCTTTATGATGCCAGCATTTCCGTAGACAGTACACCAGGAGAAGGAAGCTGCTTCACGGTGGTGTTCAATCAATAGCTCAATACAAACAATTCAGTAAGGAAAAATAGCATACAAGCATAGACCAGGCTTATGGGAAAAGAAAAACCGCAAGAGTTGCCGGGCAAAACGGTTGAAAGGCTCAGTCAGTACCGCCGGATATTGTACAACAGCATCCGTGAGGGAAAAACCAACATCTACTCACACGAACTGGCCAAGATGATGAACCTCACGCCCGTGCAGGTGCGCAGGGACCTGATGCTGATCGGCTACTCCGGAAGCCAAAGCAAGGGTTACGTGGTCAAGGACCTCGTGGCACTGATCGGAAGAATCATCGACAGCGACAAAGGGCAAAAGATCATCATTGTCGGAATGGGTAACCTGGGCAGGGCCATCACCAGCTATTTTGCCGGCAAGCGGGACAAACTGTCCATCGTGGCGGCCTTTGACAACGACCTGCAGAAAACGGATCGCGTGGTTGCAGGCATTCCCTGCCATCACATCAACCAGATCAAAGAAATCGTAACGAAGGAAGAGGTCAGCATCGCCGTGCTGACGGTCTCTCCCGAAGCAACATACGACGTTTCCAAAAAATTGCTCGAGGCCGGCATCAAGGGAATCCTCAACTATACCTCGGTGCCGCTTACCGTTCCGGATGGGGTCCACCTGGAAGAGTACGATATTGTGACATCACTTGAAAAACTAGCTTATCTCGTAAAATGAAGGTATTTCACCATACCGCAGAAGCGGCAGGACAAATCCACAATGCAGTAGTGACCACCGGTTCTTTTGATGGGGTTCACGTGGGACACAAACTGATCATCGACAGGCTCAATGAGATTGCCTCCGACATTGGCGGCGAATCGGTGCTGATCACCTTTTATCCCCACCCAAGGAAGGTGCTCTACCCCGATCAGCAAGGCCTGCAAATGATCAATTCGCAGGAAGAAAAAATTGAATTGCTGCGCAAGGCGGGCTTGCAAAACCTGATCATCATCCCTTTCTCCCTGGAATTTTCCAGGACCACCTCGCACGATTTTGTGGTCCACATGCTGATCGGTGACCTCAAAGCACGCGTCATCGTGGTCGGACACAACCACCACTTTGGCTATGCCCGGAAGGGGGATTATTCCTACCTGCACCGATTGAGCAGGGACATGCACTTTGGTGTGGAGGAGATTCCCCTGCAAATGATTGAAAACGAAACCGTCAGCTCAACAAAAATTCGCAAGGCACTGCAGGAGGGACATATCCAAAGGGCCAATGCCTACCTGGATCACCAATACATCATCAAAGGCAGGCTGTATCAGGGGCCGCTTTATCCGGAAATCAGTCCCCATGAAGTGGCCGGTGTGGAGATCACCGCCGAAGAAAAGCTCATACCGCCACCTGGGGTATATGCCACCAACCTGCTGCTGAACGATGCGTGGCACAAAACCATGACCTACATCCTGTATGATCAGGACAAGCACCCCAGGGTAGAAAGCTTTTTCATTGATGATGATGTGGATGTGCGGGATCAAAAGGGTACGCTTTATTTCTACAAGCGCGTAGTGGAAGGTGACCCCGCTGGCAATGGGGCCATGGACAAAGCCCTGATGCATGAAGCCAGGGAACTGGTTGAAGAACTGATTTATTAACCCATAAAACCTGGTTCCATGGCGAACCCATCAAGCATGTCAGTAACTTTTCTCGGGACGGGTACGTCTACGGGTGTGCCTGTGGTGGCTTGCGATTGCCAGGTATGTACCAGCAAAGACCCGCGTGATCACCGGCTGAGAACATCCGTGATGATCGAAATGGGTGGCCACAAGTATGTCATTGACTGTGGGCCGGACTTTCGCTACCAAATGATCCGCGAACAAGTGGATGACATCTCGGCCATCATCTTTACCCACGGGCACCGGGACCATATTGCCGGACTGGACGATGTGCGGGCATTCAATTATGTGCTGAACAAAACCGTCGACATTTACGCCACGGAAAAGGTGATCGACTCCATTAACAAAGAATTTCCTTACATCCTGAAAGAAAAAAGGTTTTTTGGCGCCCCGCAGCTGCACTTTCACATCATCGAAAACAAACCATTTCAAATCAATGGAAACACCTTCACCCCGGTGGAGGTACTCCACCATAAAATGCCCGTACTGGGCTTCCGCACAGGGGATTTCACCTACATTACGGATGCAAGCCACATCGACCAGGCAGAAATTGAAAAAATCAAAGGAAGCAAGGTGCTGGTCATTAACGCACTCCGCAAATCCAAACACATTTCTCACTTTTCACTCGAAGAAGCCCTGGCGGTCATCGAAGAAGTGCAACCCCAGCAGGCGTGGATTACGCACCTGAGCCATTTCATCGGCCTGCATGAAGAGATCAATCGATCACTTCCCGATAACGTGGCGCTGGCCTATGACGGACTGCATTTGCAAATGTAACGGGATGAGGTTTTAGGTTGAGGTTGAGATTAAGATTGAGGTTGAGGAGTTAAGGGGTTATAAGGTTTGAGGTTTGAGGTTTGAGGTTTGAAGTTTGAAGTTTGGGATTGAACCTTAAAACAATGCATACCCGGACTTTTAGACATTTCGACCTTTAGACTTTTTGTCCTTTCGTCCTTTTGTCATTTCCGGTAATTCAGCAATTTAATTATCCCAATGCTTTTTTTATGGCCTAATATGGTTATCATGCGCGAATTTTCTGTATTTTTGCAATACCTATAGAAAATTCTGAAATCATGATATATCATCCGCAAACATACAGTATTCCTGACAAAAGAATGAAGCCCTTCATCGATCCGGATGAGATCTGGGGCTACATCAAGGATATTCGGGAGGATAAACAGCGGGTGCGGGATGTGATCCAGGCCTCGCTGGATAAAAAGCGCCTCTCGCTGGAGGAAACAGCTGTGCTGATCAATGCCAGGGACCCTGGGCTGATCGAAGAGATCAAAGAAGGTGCGCGCACGCTCAAGGAAAAGGTGTATGGGGAGCGAATCGTATTGTTTGCCCCATTGTATGTGGGCGACCTCTGCACCAACAACTGCCAGTACTGTGGATTCAGGGCCTCCAATAAGGATGTGAAACGCATTACCCTGAACGAAAAGGAGCTCATCGGGGAAACAAAGGCCCTGATCGACCAGGGACACAAACGCCTGATCCTCGTATATGGCGAACACCCGAAGTATTCTGCTGAGTTTATTGCCGATACGGTGGACATTGTCTATGGTGTAAAACACGGCAACGGGGAGATTCGCCGGGTGAACATCAATGCGGCCCCTTTTGACATTCCAGGTTTTCGCACCATCAAGGATGCCGGCATTGGTACCTTCCAGATTTTCCAGGAGACCTACCACGAGCCAACCTATAAACGCGTGCACCTGGGCGGCATCAAGCGCAACTACGATTGGCGCCTGACGGCACTCGACAGGGCGCAGGAAGCAGGAATAGATGACGTGGGCATTGGTGCCCTTTTTGGTCTTTACGACTGGCGCTTTGAGGTGATGGCGCTCGTCCGGCACGTAAACCACTTCGAAGCAGTGTACAACGTGGGTCCGCATACCATTTCCTTTCCCAGGATACAAAACGCCATGTCCCTCGACATCGATAAAAAACACCTGGTGAAGGATGAAGAGTTTATCCGGCTGGTCAGCATCCTCAGACTGGCCGTGCCGTACACCGGAATGATCCTCACCGCCCGTGAACCTTCCCATACCCGCGACCAGATCCTCCGCTTTGGTGTGTCACAAATCGACGGCGGCACAAATCTGGAGCTGGGCGGTTATTCCAAGGGAAAACAAGAAGCACAGGACCTGAGCAAAGGACAGTTCCAGATTAATGACAACAGGTCGCTCAGTGAGATCATGGATGAACTGATCAATACGGGGTACATTCCCTCGTTTTGTACGGCCTGCTACAGGCTTGGCCGCACCGGCGAACACTTCATGGAGTTCTCAGTGCCGGGGTTCATCAAGCGCTATTGCACGCCCAACGCCCTCCTGACGCTCGCGGAATACCTGGAGGATTATGCCTCAGAGGATACGAAAAAAGCTGGTTATAGACTGATCGACAATAAGATTGACGAGCTTGGCCAGGAGCAAAAAGTAGCCAGGCTGAGAGAAAAAGTGGATAAAATCAAATCAGGACAACGAGATCTCTATTTTTAAACGCACCCGATTATGCAAGAAACCATGATTTTAGGCATTTTGGTGTTTGACCGCATCAAGGAGGCCGGCAAGACACAGGAAGTTTTAACCAGGCACGCGGATGTGATCCGCTCCAGGCTTGGTTTTCATGAGTTGGATGATCACACCTGCAGCCGTGTGGGCACCATCCTGTTAATCCTGCAAGGGAAACCGGAAAAATGGCAGGAGCTACGCGAGGAGCTGGCTGAAATCGGCGGCGTGGAAATCCAGGAAATGAAGTTTGACTATTTGTTCAAATAAAATATGCTATCATGTCGGAAATCAGAATATTAGGTGTATTGGTCGAATCCAGGACCGAGGCAGCCATAAAGGTACAGGACATCCTCACCAAGTATGGATGCACCATACGCACACGACTTGGCTTACATACCCTCCAAATGGAAGATTGCGAGAACTGCGG
>PUPG01000006.1 GCA_003553005.1 Bacteroidales bacterium | reverse complement strand
GTTATACGGATTGAAGTATTTATGCACGTCGCCATCGGAAAACCACTTGGTGCACATGTAGTAGAAATGGTCGCTGGTTTGCAAGAGACGCCAGGTGTACAGGAGTTTTTCATCACCAATCTTGTAAATGTCTTCTTCCATCTGGTAAAGTTTCTCAAAGGCTTCATCCTGCAGCTCGTTGCCCAGCCATGCAGTGAGGTCCCGCTCTTCGTCGGCCCAGGATATGGGGTAGGGGACATCCAGTTCCGCTTCAGGCTTTAGTTCCGCTGCCAGGATTCCAGGGGTCTTAAAGCGCATCCCGGCTTGCTCAATCGCCAAAGCAGGGAAAGCCTTCAGAAAATCAAAAATCCCTGTTTCCTTCCACTGGTGCTCGCCAAAGGTCTCATAATCCATAAAGAGGTTGATCACATCGTCTTCCGGCGCCACTTGTTGCAACCAGGACACATACTTTTCCGCCGTCAGGGGCCACTCATTCCACTCCCTGTTGGAAAACCGGAAGGCAATATCATCGGAAAGCCTGAAGTTCTTTAGCAGCAACCGCAGTCCTGGGACCTCAGCACTATTGTATAATTTATTCGGAGTTCGCCAGCCCAGGATGTGTTTGGCACCTTCCGTGAGCATGGTGTTGTATCCCATGTCTTTCACCATTTGGGCAATCTTATTGGAATAGATCAGCTCCGTGTTGCGGAACGACAGGGTCTTCTGACCAAAAAGATCCCATATGGCCTGCTCATGCAAAGACACCTGGGCTTCAAACTCCTTTTTGCTCTTCAAAGACGCCAGGGAATGTGCATAAGTCTCGGTCAAAAACTCCACCGAACCAGTATTGGCCAATTTCTGAAAGCTTTCAATGACCTTGGGCTCATAGGCCTTGAATTGCTCAAGTGCCATGCCGGAAATGCTGAAGGCGACCTTGAAATCGTCGCCATACCTTTCGATGAGCTCCAGCAACACCTCATTGGCAGGCAAATAGCATTTCTCAGCCACTTGCTGCAGGATGAAACGGTTGGCATACGCGTCAAAGTAACGATCGTGATCGCCAATGTCGAAGAACCGGTAGGTCGCCAATCGATAGGGCTGGTGGACCTGGAAGTAGAGGCAGATATTCATATGCATGGATTTTGTCTAAACGTCAAAATGTCAAAATGTCTAAAGGTCGCCGGGTTGACAGTCAAATGAGTTTGAGATTTGGGGTGTAAAGTTTCCCTTGTCTGGCACTATTCCTGTCATCAAACATATTTATGGACACATACCCTAATCATTGAGCATATGATGGTATATTTTCTTCAGCTTATGTGCGGCCTGATCCCATTTGATGCCTTCCACCTCGTTTTTTCCGTGCTTTTTGAACATGGTGCGCAGTCCCGGGTAGTTGAGCGTACCGTAGATGGCATCTGCCATGCCGTCTACGTCCCAGTAGTCCACTTTCAGGGCATGCTTAAGCACTTCAGCCACGCCTGATTGTTTGGAGATGATCACGGGTACGTTAGACCGCATGGCTTCCAGCGGAGAGATGCCAAATGGTTCAGACACGGAAGGCATCACGTAGGCATCACTCATTCCGTACATCCTGTCTACATCCGCACCACGGAGAAACCCGGTAAAATGAAAGCGGTTACCCATGCCCAGTGCGGCCACGCGCCGGATCATGCGCGGAAGCATGTCCCCGCTGCCCGCCATCACAAAACGTACGTTGTCATCGCGCTGCAACACCTTATGTGCCGCTTCAATAAAATATTCCGGACCTTTTTGGTAAGTGACCCGTCCCAGGAAGGTGACGATCTTTTCCGGGAAATGCCTGGTAGTTTCCACTGGCGCCTTCTCTGCAGGGGGGTCTACGCCATTGTGCACGGTGATGACCTTTTCCGGGTCGATGCCATATTTTTTGATTACGGTATCCCTTGTCAGGTGGCTCACTGCAACAACTTTGTCCGCAGCCTGCATGCCCGTTTGTTCGATTTCAAAAACCGCAGGATTCACGTGCTGCCCGGATCGGTCAAACTCCGTGGCATGCATGTGCACGACCAGCGGCTTGCCACTGATCTTCCGGGCCTCGATGCCTGCCAGGTAGGTAAGCCAGTCGTGGGCGTGGATGATGTCAAAATCGTGCGTTTTGGCGATGTTGGAAGCTACGATGGCGTATCTTTTGACCTCTTCCATCAGGTTCTTTCCATACCCTCCCGAAAAGGAATAGGTTTTGGAATCCCATTGCAGCTTCTTCACGTGCTGCACCTCTGCGAGTTCTTTGGCCAGCTTCAGGTATTCTTCTTCCGTCGTGTAAGGCAGGAGGGTAGAGTCAATCTCGAATAAGCTGATTTTGCCATCAGCAGATTGGAAGACTTCATCAGCGGGATGCATTTCCACAGCGGAAGCGCTGATCAGTTCCATGTTTTCTTCCGGCTCATCCCCATGGAGCTTAGGCACCACAAAAAGAAGATCCATATCTGCCCTGAGCATGGCTTTGGTCAGCCCATAGCAGGCGG
Source organism: Bacteroidales bacterium (assembly GCA_003553005.1). The sequence goes on along the minus strand of PUPG01000006.1, from coordinate 20,060 downwards.
TACCCAATCCACCGGAAATGTGGGGCGGAAACTCCCATCCAAACATCAGTACTTGCATACCCACGTATTGTTTTACAACAGGACAATCCCTGTCACTACATCCGCTTCAATTGTTTAAAATCTACTGTGCAACCCTGGCGCTGCCACAACCTCAACACCCCAACTTAATCTTAACCTTCTTACTTCTTACTTCTTACTTCTTACTTCCACCATAAGTGACTGCATACGCAAAACCTCCCCCAGGCTTGGGGCAAACGAGATGGCCCCGCGTGCGTGATGCGGCGGGGCGCCTTCATAAATTTCCGAAATCGTACCCACACCGGCTTCGGTCAGACAAGGTTCAAAATCATCCAATATTTTCTGAATGGGTGCCATCCCTTCAGGTCCATATATTTTTTTCCAGGCACAGGCATAAAACCCTAATGGCCAGACCCATACCGTACCCTGGTGGTAAGCGGCATCCCTGGCAAATGCATCGCCCTGGTAACGACCCTGGTATTGTGGATCCTTCGGCGATAAAGTTCGGAGACCCCGGGGTGTCAACAATTCATGGGTGGCTACGTCCAGTATCGATTTGATTTGGAATTGATTAAGTGGCGAATGGGCAAGACCAGCGGCAATCACCTGGTTTGGACGAACCTGCAGGTTGGGCACATCGTGCAGCACATAGTCTGCCAGGCAGCCCTGCTGTTCATTCCAGAAAACAGCAATAAAAGCATCCGCTGCTTTATTGGCCAGGGTCTCCCATTTTGCGACGAAAGCCTCATCACCAGCTGTATGCGCCAATTCCAGTGCATACTGCAAGGCATTATACCACAAGGCATTGATCTCCACCACATAGCCTGCACGTGGCGTGTGGCAGCGGCCATCGCTGCCGGCATTCATCCAGGTCAGGGCATCCGCGGCAGGATCAATGAACAATAGCCCATTGTCATGCAGGGACACGCCAATATCCAAACCATCGGCATAGGCATCCAGAATTTTTCGCATCACCGAACCATAGGCCTGCCAGATCGCCGGCTTTGATTTCTCTGCGCAGCAATGGGGCAAGGCGTGAAAAAACCAAAGCGCCGTGTCTGCTGCATCAAATATCACCTGATCTTTTTGATAGGATTCCGGGAAGAGCGCCCCCTGTATTTGGCTGATCATGTGGTCCAGTATGGCCTGGCAGATGCCTTCATGCGGCGCTGCCTGCAATAATCCGGGCAGCGCAATCCAGGTATGACGACCACTGTAGGAAATCCATGGAAATCCGGCCACCAGCATGGCCTTATCGTCCCGGACCACGAAAAATTGGGCAGCTGCATTATGCAGGCTGTGCAGGAATGAATCCCTGGGTACACGCCTGGAGACCTCACTGTCGAATAGCCGCTGCAAGTCAATATCCGGGGCCTCTGATGTGCTTACACAAAAGATCAGGCTCTCCCCCCTGCCGATTTCGGTTTCAAATATGCCGGGCACCAACAAGTCTTCACTGGCCGCATAACCTCGTTCCTCCTCCTGGAAATAGTGCAGGCCGTGATGCCACTCCGGATGATGCTGGTAATCCGCATTCTCTTTGGATAACCGCATATACAGCCAGGGATAACCATCATACATGCGGACCCTTATACCATGGGAAGTTTTTTCATAACTGGTGTCGTGATAGGCATTGGCTTTGCTGAGCTCGTGCATGTTTCGGAAAGCAAGAAAAGGCGTTAAGCGCAAACGGGTTGCTGAACGGGCTTTTACGAGTGTATAGCGGATCATGACCATGTCGCGGTCCGATACAAACATGGTCTCCCTGGTCAGCAAGACGCCCCCCACCCGGTAGGTAACCGAAGGGATCGGGTCGGCGGTGAAATCCCTGATGTATTTGTGCCCTTTGGGATAGAAATGGTCCGCGTACTTATTCACCCCAAGGTTAAATTCAGCTTCGCGCTGGATGACGGTTTCGTCAACCTGCGACAGCAAAACGTGGTGATCGCCATCGAGTTGGGGCTGCCTGGTGATCAGCAATCCGTGGTATTTGCGGGTATTGCACCCAATGATGGTGGTGCAGGAAAAAGCACCCGAGAGATTGGATCGAACCATCTCTTTGTTCAGCGAGTATTCCAGGTTGACCAGTTGCGTTTTATCGAATTGTATGTATGCCATCAGACCATGTATGCATAAACTATTGTGTAAAATTATCTGGAATCTAAGATAAGGATTTTTTTACCGCATTTGGATGATTCGTATGTTAAGAATATGAGAAAAAAATAAGATGCCGAAAGGACAAATACTTAAAGGATGAAAGTAACCTTTGAAAGAGCTATTCGGGGGCATAACGTCCAACACTGGTTTCTGACTCCTCCCAGTCTTGTTCTTCCTGGCGCAGGAGGTTTCGCAGCCGCTGGCTGATGCTTCGCCCTTGCAGGGGTTCCAGCGCCGGCTGGCCTGCATTTACCCAGGCGGTAAACCAAAAATCACCCACAGCACGAACTGCCATGCGCATTTGTCGCTCTACCATACCCTCCATGCCATCGTGAAACGCACGGGAAAAGTCCCTGGAGTAGACCCTGTTGATGGCCTGTCCTCGCGTTTCGTGCGCATACATGATGTCTTCCGGCATATGCTGCCTTAAACTGTCAAAAACCATGTAAACGGTATCTACCTTAAGGTGACTGGTCTCCACAAGCTCCCATGCACGTTCCAGGGGATCATGAATATAGGATGCCCTTCCGGCGAAATAGTCATACTCATGGGCGTACAGCTCTGGGAGCCGGCTCTCCCAGAAGGCATGAATGCCCCGCTCATCCGGTGTCCTGCCATTGTAATGCTTTGTGGTATGCAAGGGGGTGCAGGCGTCGGCAATGTAGTGGCCGATATGTGCTGACTGCAGGAGGATATCATCCATGTCGTTGTTCCGGAAAGCACGGGTCAGCCTGCCCATCATCACATGGATGTGCCAGGGCAGCACGCCATATTGCACCAGGGTGTCTTCCGTAAATTTTTCCACGGCTTCGTCCCATTCTCCGGGCATCACCACAAAAGGATCTTCCCCAAAGTGGTCGATATCGATGTAATGCCTGGGTGCCTCTCCTTCGACGGCATGTGCCCGCCTGTCCGGATCAATGGAGCGCTCAGCCAGGAATTCGATGTGGGTCTTGTACAGTCCGATCATCTCCGGTGGCAGGGAGAATACGGCCATCCGGTTGATTTTCCGATGCGCATGGAAACCAAAAGGATGGGCGTTGGGAGAGTGGATGGAGAAGAGCAGGCAGAGGACAAAAAGCGGGTAGGAGAATGTTTTCATGGCGGCGTAGGATTAAGGTTAAGGTTAAGGTTAAGGTTAAGGTTGAGATTGAGGTTGAGGCTTAGCAAAGACCCGTGTTGCAAGTTTCGAGAGCAACGCGATTCGGAAAGCCAAGCGATTTGGCATTGAGATAAAAAAACCATATGGCATAATGGCCATATGGCTAAATTACGACTTAAAAATATGTTTTATGGTCTAATTAACCCTAAATGTCGCCTTTATTGATTAAGCGGTCGTCGTGATAAATGGGAACGACGGAGGTGGAGTCGGGGGTAAGGCTATATTCGATGATGTCATCCAGGCCAAGTCTTCTGAGGCGATGCCGGTGCGCGGCTTTCTGGATGTATGCCACCGGGTCGGGAGCTGCCAGGCTCCAAAGGTCGGCGGCTGCAATGGCTGAATCGCAGGTAGTATGGAACTTTCCTTGTCCGGATTCGATTATTTTTTGCACGGCAGCCCCAGCGAACAAGGAGTCCTCCATGCTGAAGCGGTCTTTCCATCCAGCGCATAGGATGACCACATCCTTTTTGAGATTAACGGCATAATCGCAAACGGCCGAAATATTGGTCAACGCACCGATCAGCACCAGGTTGTCTCCGGCCGAGGCCATCCTGATCGCCCGGGTGCCATTGGTGGTGTTCATGGTCAGGACTTTTCCCTTCAGGCTGGGCTCCATGAAGTTGTATGGCGAGTTGCCAAAATCCGCACAATCGAGTGTTTGTCCATCCCGTTCGCCGGCACAGATATATCCACGGGCCTTGTAAGCCTCACTTTCGGCAATGGTCTCCAGCGGAATGATGGCCTTCACTTCGTTTTCAAAGGCCGCGCACATTGCGGTAGTAGCCCGGAACACATCCGTCACGATCACCACACCCCCTTTTGGCGCAAACAAATGCCAGGAGAGGGGAGAATAACACACGCTTACGCTATAATCGCCAGATTCATTATACATCCCTCAACCTATTTCTCTTTTTTATAGAACGGTAGCTTCACCACTTTTGCTTTGAGCAACTTTTTGCGCACTTCAATGTAGACTTCCGTGTCTGCCTTGTTGAAGGGTTTTTTGATGTAACCCATGCCGATGGGCTTTTTCAATGTGGGCGACATCGTACCGGATGTCACTTCGCCAAGGGTGTTGCCATCGGCATCTTTGATGGGATATCCCTTACGTGGGATGCCTTTGTCGAGCAACACAAAGCCTGCGAGGCGGCGGGTGGTCCCCTCGGTTTTTTGCCTCAGGAGTTCTTCCCGGTTCACAAAGTCTTTGTCATCCGTGAACTTGGTGGCCCATCCCAGGCCCGCTTCGATGGGCGAGGTAGTTTCGTCGATGTCATTGCCATAAAGCAAAAGGCCGGCTTCTAATCGCAGGGTGTCGCGCGCAGCCAGACCTATGGGTTTGATGCCATATTCCTTTCCGGCTTCGAGCACCGCGTCATAGATCTTCATGCCATCTTTCTTGTCGAAATAGATCTCACAGCCACCAGAGCCTGTATACCCGGTATTGGAAAAGATCACCTCATCCACACCGGCAAAGCGCATCACCTTAAAGGTAAAGAACGGCATCTCTTCCACATTTTCATCAGTAAGCTTTTGCATGGCCTTCATGGCCAGGGGGCCCTGAACCGCCAGCTGGGCGATCTCGTCTGACGCATTCCGCAAATTGGCCCCGATCTGTTCATTTTGTTTGTTAAGCCATTCCCAGTCTTTCTCAATATTTGAAGCATTGACCACCAAAAGGTATTTTTCCGCATTGAAACGGTATACCAGGAAGTCATCCACAATGCCACCCTGGTCGTTTGGGAAGCAAGTATACTGTACCTTCCCGTCGGTTAACACCGATGCATCATTGGAGCTCACCCATTGAACCAGGTCGAATGCCTTGGGGCCTTCCACCCAAATCTCGCCCATATGCGATACATCAAATACACCCAGGGCGTTCCGCACGGTTTCATGTTCCACATTCACGCCCTCGAACTGTACGGGCATGTAAAATCCGGCAAAAGGTACCATTTTGGCACCCATCTCTTCGTGCTTCTCCTTAAATACGGTGGTCTTCATGTGTAATAGTTTTTGAAATTCCTGGATAACTGAGGTTTGTGTTTTTAGAATCAGATTGGCTATTGGTGTTGGCTTTTGGGCTAGAAAGCCAATTGCTTTCTTATTCCCGGTGCAAGGCACAACGATTGCGCAAATTTAACAAAATAGATGGATCATTGGTTCATTGCGCTTTTTGATCATGGGTTGCAAACCAACGAGGCCATGTCAAAAGTTTGTTAAAGAATCGGAGAATTGAATTTTGGAAAAACTTTTCAGGCCAGCAGTACAAGTAAAAAGAGGGCGTCTCTGAGCTTTGAGACACCCTCTTTAAACTTAGTTAATCGCGCACAAGTTATTCGATGTTATCGATATAGTTTACCAGCTCAAATTGAGGCGGATCGCCGGGTTCCGTGCAGATATATTCTGCTTCCGGAAAGCGGCGCACCCAGTTGTCGGCGAATGTCTCATAACGCACGAAAAAGTGCACGTCCAGGCCGCCAAGCTGCGGTTGCGCATCCGGGTACTTGTGCTGCAGCAATTCGATGATTCCTTCTTCCTTGATGCGCCTGACCATCTCATCCATCACGGCATCTGCGCCTTCGTTCTCATAGATCTCTCCCAGTTCGGGGTCAGCGTATTCACCGCTTTCCAGCTTATCCAGTCTTCTTCCGATGATCCGGATGTCGAAATTCTGATAAAATGCACTGGCCCCGTAATAGTAAGCAAAGTCGTCATACTGGAATTCCTGCTGACCAATGGGGTCAATGTCTACCAGGTACTGGTAATCGCCTCTCGCGAGCGTAAAGATAACCGTCGGGTCAAAGGCCCATCCTTCATCGCCAAATACATATTGCTCGGTGCGTTCCTCGATATATGGAATCATTTCCCAGGTTACGCCGTCATAGACAAACTTATCGATGTTGTCTACAGTCTGGCTGCCATCAAAATAGCGGTATTTGATCACCTTCTCCGCGTCGGGCAGTGCCATCGGAAACTGGTTCTTGAGAAAAACAGGGATCAGGACCTCGGGGGGATCCTCTTCCGAGAAGTTGTTGAAGTCTGCCACGCTGCCACCAAACAAGTCGTAATCTTCCGGTGTCATCTCGTAGCCCACATAAGGCACATCTTCCCTGGTTTCAATAAGGGTCCATTCTCCTTCGGTCAGTTCGTAGGTATCTTCGTTTTTCACGATCTCGCCATCCAGATCGTAATTATAAATGATCTGCACCACGTCTTCTTCTTCGGCATCCGGATATTCCCTGTCGAGAAAATCAGGCACATGCTGGTAGGCCGGATTATCAGGGGAAAACGCGCCATCAATGCCCAGGAAGGCATAGTCCTGTTCGGTCAGTTCGTAGCCAAAACCGGCATCCCACCATTCGGGGTGCAGCATCAAGTGGTTGAAGGTCACATTGGCAGCACTTCCCACGTTAAGGGTCACGAAGCGACTGGCCAGGATATCCGGCACATAATCCATCGCTGGCATCGTGTCGTTGAAAGCCTGGTGGTCGGCGATCACGCCACCAATGTTGTTGTAGTCGGACCCCGTTAGCGTATATTCGATGTTCTCGCTATGGGGCGGGATGTCCGCATCCATTTTTTCATAAAGGTCTTCATTGGGATCGCATGCCTGGAAGATGAATGCCGCGGACAAGGCAAGCAGAAGGCTTATTTTTTTAAGATAGTTCATCATGTCAAATTGATTAAAGTTCATAAATCAGCCCGTTAAAATCTGATCCTTAGGGTTGTAGTCCACGACCGTCCCCAGCCATAGTAGACCAGGGCCGTATCATAATCGAAGGATCGTCCGTCGGTGGCATCCCGTATGGCCTCGGTATCAAAGACGTTGTTGACGTTGGCGATAAAAGTGGCATCCAGTCCGGCGATGTCAAAGCGATACCTGAGGTTCAGATCCAGCATCTGGTATGAAGGCATCTGCCAGGAATCGGTTCCGCGTGTTTCAAAGTCGCCGCGATCTTCCACGTTAAAGTCGGCAAACAGGCGATCGAAGTGATTGGCATCGAATCCAAGCCGGAGTCCGTCCAACACTTCATAACTAACACCCAGTGCGGCGGTGGTCTGTGCACTGTTCCCCACTTTCAGGCCTCCTGCAAACACTTCGATGCTGTCAATGAACACCTGCTGGTCATCAAAAATCTCTGCCGTAAGGTCATCCTGCCACTGCCAGTCGCCATAAGAGAACATCGCCCGCACCTCAAGCCTGTCGGTAGGCCTGAGGGTAGCGTCTATTTCGACGCCCTGGTGCAGTGCATTCAGGCCAGTAATGTTGGCAATAACCCCTTGTCCAAGATTTCTTACCAGGGCCCTGTCCAGCCATTCTGTCCTGTACAGGTAAACGTTGGCAGCAACCAGTGGGGTACGCAGACCGTACCCTACCTCTGAAGAAAAGACCCTTTCGTGACGAACATCTTCATTGATGATGTTGGTATGTCCGACAAAAGCCCAGCGGAAGAAAGGTGCACGGGTAAAATACCCCACGTTGGCGAACACATTATGATTTTCTGTCAGGTTGTAGTTTGCTCCACCTTTGAGACTCCAGGCAAAAAAGTCCACCCAGTCCGTTTGCTGCATGGGATCATCATCCGCATAATCAAAATAATCGGTACGGCGATAGTTTGTTAATGAACCCGTTGTAGAAACGAAAGCAGAATACTCATCCGTTGTGTATTCTGCCTGGGCAAAAAGGCCACCCCACATCACCTCTCCGAGGTTATAATAGTTGATCTTATCGCCTTCTTTCAGCCTGGTAGACGGATCCTGGTTGATGTCGCTGAAGTCTTCGAAGTGTGTACCCCCAAGCAGGTTGGTAATCTCCTGGTAATGATAACCTTTGTAATAACGCAGGTCCAGTCCACCCGTTAGCGTGATGAAGTCATCATATTCGTGCTGCAGTGTGGATAGCATACCGTACCAGTCGTGGCTGTTGACGGCCATGGCCTTGATGGCTTTTGATCCTGTTTCGGAGAGGGCGTTTTCGGCCATCACCGCATCAAAGTCCAGCAAACCGTCGGGGGTGAGCTTGGTTGCATCAGTAGGCAATCCGGTATCGCGGTTGTATTCCAGCCAGTCACTGCGCTCACCCACAATCCTGCGGCCACCGCCCGAAGAAATGGACACATATGCCGCAGTGGTCAGGGTGGTTTCGTCGCTGATGGACCAGAAGTGGTTCAGGGATATTTGTGGCTTGTGGTACTGGTTAAATGAGGCGCTGATCTTTTCCCCATTCATGACGCCAAGTGAGGGATTATAGCGAATACCATCAGGGTGATCGCGATAGGTTTGGATTCTCATCCTGGGCCAGCGCTGATTGTGCCACTGGGGTGCCCCGAAAGCGGTCAGCGACAGCGTATGCTGCCTGTTCACTCTTTTGGATACATTCAGAAAATAAGACCAGCCTTCGAAGTCCAGGCCTCTCACAAAACCTTCACCGGAACGACGGCCACCAAGGGCGGTCACTGCCCAACCATTGTCCATCATACCTGTGGATAGCGTGACGGACTCTTGCCTGTGGCCATCATGGCCGATGCCATACAGCAAGGTACCACCTTTATTGGCATCGGTACTTTGCGTGATGATGTTGATTGTGCCTCCCACTGAGCTGATGGCCAACCGGGAAGCACCGAGTCCGCGCTGCACCTGCATGGTCTCCGTCACATCGGAGAGTCCGGCCCAGTTCGACCAGTAGACGCGACCGTTCTCCATATCGTTCACGGGCACACCGTTGATCAGCACACCAATGTTGTTGGAGTCAAAGCCGCGCATATTGATCCTGCCATCACCAAAACCACCACCATCACGTGTGGCATACACACTGGGCGTAGATTGCAGCAGCTGCGGAAATTCTTGCGTACCGAGACGCTCTGTAATCGCTTCAGCCGAGATGTTGGATATGGCCACCGGGGTCTGCCGGTCCCGCGCAAAAGAAGATACCACCATCACCTCCTGTAGACCAATGGCCGTGGCGCTCATCACCAGCCTGCCAAGGTCCTTGTCGGTTGTGGCATCCACCGTGCGTGTTTTTTCCTCATATCCCATATAGGATATTTTCATGGAATAGGTGCCCGCTTCTACCGTAATCTGAAACTCTCCGTCGATATTGGTTGTGGTTCCATAGCTCCTGTCTGTTTCCACGTTCACAAGCTCCACCAGGGCAGAGGGCAAACGGTTGCCCTCCTCATCAACCACACGGCCTGAGATCACCGAGCCGTAAAGCTGATGTCCTGACAATGCCAGGAAGGCAGTTATCAGGCAAAAATGAATAAAGAATCTGAATTTGTTCATAAGGAGTCACCTTTAGTTATTGATGAAATACTATTGCAAACAGGGTAAGTGTAAAACTGCAAACAGCCGGGCTGCTTAGGATCTGGTTATATGGCAACCGGCTGTTCACAGGTTTATCAACCCAAAATTGGTCTTATTGAACTTGTAGTTTTTGTGTGCTTACGGAGTTGCCCGAGCTGACCTGCATCATATATATGCCGGGAGTGAGCGCAGACACGTTGAGTTGCACCCTGCCGGATGCGTCTCCAGCGTGATCAAGCACCATTTGCCCCTGGATGTTATACACCCGCACCTGGTCAATGGCGCCCTCTCCGGTTTCCACAAACACCATATGATTTGCCGGGTTCGGATATACGCGCAATTCCAGTGCATCTATATGTACCACGTTCGTGGGCTCCATAAAATCAGCCAGCATACGTGGTTGCAGCCTGAGCACTTCAAAACGCTGATGAATCACCCCAACGATGTCTTTGGGATCATCCGGACCGGGTACCGGTTCACCGAAGTAGTCGAACAAACCCTCAGAGTTTGGCGTACGAATTACTCCTTCAGCGGTGTCGTCGTAAATAAAAAAGGATTCATTGTGCGTAAAGTTTTCTGGATTGTCTTCCTCAAAAAAGACGTTGGCGACATAGACCAGCATGCCCTGATGTTCATAATCCAGGTCTTCCAGGGTAATCATCAGGGGTTCAACCTCATTATCATGAGAGGAAGGCGTTCCCGGATCCTCGGTGGGGGAAAGTTGAAGCATTTCCTGGAATTCGGTGAGGTTACCCGTGAAGCCGGTAATGCCATCATACAGCTCTAGCTCGGCTTCCACGATGCCATCCGGGTCATCCACGAGGATCGCAGCCGTTTCGTCCTGCACAAAGAATTGACCGCGATAGGCTTGCTGCAAAGCCGTGACCACGACTTCACCAGTGATCATGAAAGGCAGGTCGCCATCCACCTCCTGGTTCTTCAGGGTGGCAATATCCGGCACTTCTATGGCTCCAGGCGCTTCATCGATCATGAAGTCATCAACCCACCAGCGGTGAGCAAACTCGCCCTGGTAATTGAGGGCCAGATAAACCACTTCGCCGGCATAATCACCGAGTGAGACCAGGGCTTCCTGGGGGTCACCCACACCGATGTTGTCATCCGACTCATAAAGCTCCTGGAAGTGCTCATGCTCAGGGTTACCGCTACCTGTGGAGATCATCAGTCCGCTATAGTCATATTCTGTCATGAACTGATTGTTTTCGAAGAAGGAGATCAGCATGTTTTCATCCTCAGGGAGTTGGATTTGCGGGGTAATGAGCCAGCTATCCGCTTCCTCACCCTGCGAAGTGGCATCATGGAATGCACGCTCATCATCCTGTTCCCAGCCACCTGCACCTAAAGCATGATGTGCCCAATGCGCCGGTGGAAAGTCACCGGAGAAATCTTCGTGCCAGGGAAATTCGGTCACCATGTTGGGATCGATCTCCACCATCACGAGATGATATACCACGTCTTCGTCACTCACGGTGACTTGTCCTGTCGACGTGTGATAGCCCTCTTTTGTGGCCGTATAGGGATGGGTTCCCACCGGTACTTCCTCAAAGAAGTAGGGCGGCTCTGTAACAGTTTCCCCAAAAAACTCCAGTTCCACATCGTGCACCTCGTTGTTGTCTTCATCGGTGATGTCAAACTCCACTGAAAAGGAAGCCAGGGTTTCAATATCGTCCCAGTTCCTGGCCGTCAGGAAATCGCCTTCGGCTCTTGAGTTGGGTAAACCGGTGAGATTAAGCAAGCCTGAAGGAATGGGGTCGCCGATATAGTCTACATTAAAAAATGTGGACCTGAACTCCCCGACAAAATCTCCATCGGTAAAATCATAGACCTGTCCGTTGGCGAAATTTTCCCCGGCATCTACCATGAACTCCACCTCCTCAATCGTAACCAGCCGCGCCTGGTAGTCCATAAAGTTGTTGACAAAGTCTTCCATGCTAATCACCAACGGATCAATCACATTGTCGCTGGACGTCGCCTCACCGGGGTCTTCCTCCGGCACGAACTGGAGCATGTTGCCAAACACACTGAGCGTTCCCTTGATGCCGGTAATCCCGTCATAAATCTCATACTCAGTGGTAATGATGCCATCATTATCGTCAATCAGGATTCCTGCCGTGCCGTCTTCGATGTACTTGCTGTTTCGCCAGTCTTCCTGGTAGGTGAGGATGGCCTCAGCGGTGAGCTGATAAACCGTTTCCCCGTCATCTTCCTGGTCACGAAGCTCGGCAATCGTGTTTACCTCTACCACGTCCCTTGTGGCATCACTGGCCCAGACTGCCGTTGGTGCAAGCAACAGGCAGGTGACCAGCAAACTGATGGTGCTTTGTAAATTTTTTTTCATAATCAGCGTTTTTTTAATTTGTGCTTTGGTTGAATTATCTATAATGCGGGTATTTCAATTTGATTTCGATTTGTTTACAGGCTATTCAATTGCTTAACCAAAATTGCCGATGAGCATCTTAACCAAACCAATACAGGTAGCAAATTTACCCCATATTTTTCTTATGTGCAGCACTTAACAGAAACTTAAAACATCACCTCAATTGATTCATTGCGCCGCTACTGATTCATGACTTGCGCCACGAGTTCTGCCGCTTCCTTGAGCTGAATGGCTGACTGCACCTCCAGTCCGGATGCATCAATGAGCTCTTTGGCTTCTTCGGCATTGGTCCCCTGGAGCCTTACGATGATCGGAACATCAATGTCCCCGATGTTCTGACAGGCATCCACAATACCGTGAGCTACGCGATCGCAACGCACAATCCCACCAAAGATGTTGATCAGGATCACTTTCACGCGGTCATCTTTCAGAATGATGCGAAAGGCCTCTTCTACGCGTTTGGCACTGGCAGAACCACCCACATCCAGGAAGTTGGCAGGTTCCCCTCCACTCAACTTGATGATGTCCATCGTAGCCATGGCCAACCCCGCTCCGTTAACCATGCATCCCACATTTCCATCCAGTTTGATGTAATTCAGGTCGTGCTTGCCAGCTTCCACCTCCATCGGGTCTTCTTCGTGAATATCCCGCATCTCCACAATGTCGGGGTGACGGAACAACGCATTGCTGTCAATGCTCATCTTGGTATCCACCACAATGATCTTGTTATCCGAGGTTTTGAACAAGGGGTTGATCTCCACGAGGGTGGCGTCATTCTCCTGGTATGCCTTCACCAGTTTCGGAATGAATTTCACCATGTTCTTGAATGCCTGTCCGCTCAGTCCAAGGTTGAAAGCAATTCTCCGGCACTGAAAAGGCTGTACCCCGGCTACTGGGTCTATTTCTTCCGTAAAGATCTGGTCGGGGGTTTCTTCAGCAACCTCTTCGATGTTCATGCCCCCCCTTGGGGAATAGACGATCATGTTTCTCGAAGTTTCCCGGTTGAGCAGCATGCTCATGTAAAACTCCTGTGGCTCGCTTTCTCCGGGGTAATAGATGCCCTGTTCCACGAGCACCTTTCTGACCAGCTTGCCTTTGGCGCTGGTCTGCGGCGTGACCAGTTGCATCCCCAGGATGGCACCGGCATGCTGTTCCACCTCTTCCAGGCTTTTGGCGATTTTCACTCCGCCGCCCTTGCCACGACCACCTGCATGTACCTGGGCCTTAATTGCCCAAAGGTCGATGCCAGTAGCTTCCTGAATCTTTTTTGCGGCCGGGATGGCCTCTTTGACTTCCTCAACCAGAATGCCCATGGCTACGGGGACATCATAACGCATCAGCAACTGCTTTCCCTGGTATTCATGTAAATTCATAAATGGTTTTTTTAGATCAGTGTAGATGAAGGATTCCCTTAAATATTTTTCGGGACAGGAGTTCCCTTAAGCAAATATACGTTTATTCTGATTTTTTAAGAACATCCGTTGCAATTTTTTTCTGGATCACAAAATAATCGGCCAACGCAAGCCGTTCTAAAAAAGCAATTTAACCCACAATCAAACCTTGGCCTATGAAACAATCCAATACCAATGAACAAGAGATCATGAATTACTTACACGCTTTGCACAAAAATCCGAAACTTGATGATTGCATCACCGGCCCGCATGCACCTTTCGGTCGCCCGGATACGGAAGGGGTAAATGCTGATCAGCAAACACCAGACCGATCGGTGATCAACAACATCCTGAACTACGCCAGGGCCCTGGATGCGTTCAAAACCCGGAATGGTGAGACGCTGTTCATGCTGAGCAATTAAGTTCCTGATCTGTACTACTGATTTGATGACTAAAGCCATCCCCGAAAATATCGGCGGATGGCTTTTTTATGCGGCACAGGCTACCGGAATTGTGTAATTTTGTGCTGCAGATTAATATGTATCACCTGGATCCAGATGGATGCCTAATCAAAGATTGCTGTGAGGAAGTTCAGAGACAACTATTTAAAAAAGCCGCCATGGTTACGCACCAAACTCACCCGTGCAAGCGATTATGGCCATATCAGCCGGACATTAAAGTCCGGCAACCTGCACACGATCTGTGAAAGCGGGGCCTGTCCCAATAAAGGAGAATGCTGGGCGGATGGCACGGCTACCTTCATGGTCCTTGGCGACGTATGCACGCGCAGCTGCCGCTTTTGCAACGTAAAAACAGGCAAACCGCTGCCGCCGGATCCACGTGAGCCGGAAGAGGTAGCCAGGGCAGCAGCTTCCATGGGCGTCAGGCACTGCGTGATTACCAGCGTAGACCGTGATGATCTCGAAGATGGGGGCGCCGCACACTGGGCAGCCACCATTCGTGCCGTCAAATCCCTGTCGCCTGAAACGACTATCGAGGCCCTGATCCCGGATTTCAAAGGCCACATGGAAGATGTGCAAACAGTAATGGACGCCGCGCCGGAGGTGATCAGCCACAACCTGGAAACGGTCAGGGAACTGACCAGGCCGGTAAGGGTGTATGCTGACTACGACCGCAGTCTGCAGGTGCTCAAATACATTGCTGATCACAGCCACATCCGCACCAAGTCGGGCATCATGCTCGGTCTGGGTGAAACGGAGGAAGAAATCCTGCGCACCATGGACGACCTCCGTGCCGTCAATTGCCAGGTGATCACCATCGGGCAATACCTGCAGCCTTCCCGCAAAAGCCTTCCCGTGCAGGAGTACATCCATCCCGATACCTTTGCCAGGTATGGCCGGATCGCCCTGGAAAAAGGTTTTCTTCACGCCGAAAGCGCTCCGCTGGTCCGGTCTTCCTACCATGCCGAAAAACATGTGTAAAGCGGGTCGGGGGCAAGTGTGGTCAGTGCTGTCTTAAAAAAAAAATTACCATGAACACTTTATTTGGCTTTTTTCCGCATCACATCTCCATGCTCCTGTGGGCATTGCTCATTGGTACCGGGACATTCATGCCGCAGGCATCGGCCATGACGAACTACGGTGATGGCAGCCGGGAAGTGACTCCCGGCGCCTGGCAAATGGAGAAATACCTGCCGCTACTTGAAGGAAAACGGGTAGCCGTAGCAGGCAACCACACCTCCAAGGTCGGCGAGGTGCACCTGGTGGACACGCTTTTGCGTTCGACCATAAACGTGGTGAAGGTGTTCAGCCCTGAACATGGATTCCGTGGAGAAGCTGCGGCGGGCGAAATGGTAGACGACAGCCAGGACCCGCAAAGTGGACTTCCCGTGATCAGCCTTTACGGCGACAACAGGAGGCCAACGGCTGCACAGCTTGAAGATGTGGATATCATTGTGTTCGACATGCAGGACGTGGGAACCCGTTTCTATACGTATATTTCCACCATGACCTATATCATGGAAGAAGCATCGGCCCTTGAGATTCCCGTGATCATCCTGGACAGGCCAAACCCCAACGGACATTTCACGGATGGCCCCATACTTGAGCCAGATTACCGGTCTTTTGTGGGTTTGCACCCCGTGCCCATCGTGCACGGCTTAACTGTAGGGGAATACGCCCGGATGGCCAGTGGGGAGGGATGGCTGGAAACTGAAGGCCGGGAGCTGCATCTGACCGTCATCCCGGTGCAAAACTACGTGAGGGGCCAATCCTACCATCTGCCGGTCCCACCATCACCCAACCTGCCAAATATGCACGCCATCTACCTCTATCCCTCCCTGTGTTTTTTTGAAGGCACCACGATCAGCGTGGGCCGCGGTACGGAAATGCCGTTCCAGGTATTCGGGCACCCGGAGCTGCCCGCCGGAGATTACCCGTTCACTTTTACGCCGGAGAGCGTGAGGGCAGCACCCAATCCGCCCCACGAAGGAATGCAGTGCCAGGGACGTGATCTGCGCAACCACGAGCTGCATGAACTGCGCAACAAGGGAAAGATCAACCTGCAATACCTCATTGATGCCTATCGCAGCTACCCGGACCAGGAAAACTTCTTCAACCCTTTCTTTGAAAGGCTGGCCGGGACATCCACCCTGCGGCGGCAGATAAAAAAGGGCCATGGTGCTGAAGAAATACGGAAAAGCTGGCAAGATGACCTGGAAGCATTCCAAGACCAAAGAGCACCCTACCTCATCTATCCTGAGCAATGATCGCACAAACACACTCTAAGTGACTGGCATAAAAAGCAATAAAATAGCTGTCCTCTATCATTGGTTTAAGAATAACCTATGGGGCCTCCCATCAGACCGCGAACGCACAGCCGTGGCCGATGAGGTGTTTCTTCGCCTGCTTGACTTACCCAAAGATCAACGGGTGATCAAAGCCACTGAGCGCATCAGCGAAACAGGCATCGTGAAGCTGATCAAAGCGCAGAAACGCCTGAATCAAGGTGAACCAGTCCAGTACATTACCGGAATCAGCACCTTTCTGGACCATGCCATCCGGGTTAAACCGGGCATCCTGATTCCCAGGCCGGAAACCGAGGGCCTCGTCTTGTGGGTGGAGGAAGTCATCCGGAAGGAAAAGGAAAGGCACGCTGAGCACCCAGGTTCAGGCAAAAAGACGCCAACACAAACAGCAGGAAGCGAAGAAAAGGCCGGCGACATCCTGGACATCGGCACGGGAAGCGGTTGCATCGCCATCGCCTTGGCGGCCAAGCTGCCCGAATACCAGGTCAGCGCCTGCGACATCGATCAGAATATACTTGAAGTAGCTCAAAATAATGCACAGCAAAACAATGTTTTAATAAACTTTTTTCTGGCCGATATTTTACAGGATACGCAGCCGCCCTCCGCCTGCGACGTCGATGTGATCGTAAGCAATCCACCTTATGTGCGGCAGTTGGAAAAGGCAGGCCTGCAGAAACAGGTGCGCGCTTTTGAACCGGCCGGCGCGCTATTTGTGCCGGATGAAGATCCCTTGCTGTTTTATCGGGCGATATGCGCATTCGCCAGGACTGCCTTGCGGCCAGGGGGCTGGTTATTTTTTGAGATCAATGAGGTGATGGGCGAAGCGTGCGTCGCCTTGATGAAATTACACGGTTTTCAGGATGTGGAGTTAAGCCATGATTTTCACGGCAAGGACAGGTATGTGGCCGGACGGAGCATTCAACCAAAGGATGGAAAGGATCACCTGGGATAAGATCATCACGGTTTAGTGCGGGACATCAGCTATTTTAGCCATCCCGTTCATCAGGGCGAATATTTCCTTGGCCATCGGTTTGGTGACCCTGGAGAGTCCGAGATAATCCTGGCGCACGTGATTAAGTATAGTCATGTTGGGCTGTTCGCCACGCATGTTGGCCAGGACCAGGGTAGCGAGGGCAGTACGCAACTGGTTGGCCTTTAACCGCTCCGTGTGCAAGCCATGGCGGGCAGGATGGATGTGAATGTAAAACGCTTCAGAGTCGCCATGGCGCATGGTCCACTCAGAGCCATCCGAAATGCTCAGCTGCCAGAAAAGCTGGGATGAACTGTCTATCCAACGGGTATAGGCTTCTTTATCGTAAACATTGAAGCCCTGCAGGGTTTCCGTTAGCTCGCCAGTAATCTGCCCTGGCTCGAGTTTTCCGGTATAGATATCGAACAAAGAATCACCCAACACCTTGAGCTTTGCCACAAACAGGGGATAAAGCTGTTCCGGTTTCAGGGTCCATTTGCGTACCTGGCTGACCAGAAAGCCCATGTGGTGTTTCCAGCCATTGAACATAAAGGGGGCTTCCGTACAAGGAACAACTTTGATGGCGTTTGGGGCATGCATATTTAAATACTCTCAACTTTCAGGTTATTGTTTTACAAAGATAAAGGATTGCTTTGAAAAGCCGAATTTTCTGTGCTTCACAAGCTTATTTTTCGCAATTTTGCAAAAATGCAAAACAACAGGCCATGAGTGACGACAAAAAGATCATTTTTTCGATGGTAGGAGTGAGTAAGACCTTTCCTCCCAGCAATAAACAAGTACTTAAGGACATTTATCTTTCATTTTTTTACGGGGCAAAGATCGGAATCATCGGGTTGAACGGTTCCGGTAAGTCCACTTTGATGCGGATCATTGCAGGCGAAGAAAAATCTTACCAGGGAGAGGTGGTCTATTCACCCGGCCACTCCATCGGCTATCTTCCCCAGGACCCGCAGCTGGATCCCAACATGACGGTAAAGGAGGTCGTGCAGGAAGGCGTGCAGGAGGTGGTGGACATCCTCAAGGAATACGAGGAGGTCAACCTGAAGTTTGCCGAACCCATGGACGATGAGGAGATGGCCAGGCTGATTGAACGGCAGGGAGAACTCTCCGACCTGATTGAACAACACGATGCCTGGGAGCTGGACAGCAAGCTGGAAAGGGCGATGGATGCCCTGCGATGCCCCGATCCGGGCACCAGCATCTCCACCCTGAGCGGCGGTGAGCACCGGCGGGTAGCACTCTGCCGGCTGCTGCTGAAGGAACCCGACATCCTGCTGCTCGACGAGCCGACAAACCACCTGGATGCAGAAAGTGTCGACTGGCTCGAACAACATTTGCAACAATACAAGGGCACGGTGATCGCCATCACCCACGACAGGTACTTCCTGGATAACGTGGCTGGCTGGATCCTGGAGCTGGACAGGGGAGAAGGCATCCCCTGGAAAGGGAATTATACCTCCTGGCTGGAACAAAAAGCCAAACGCCTGGAGATGGAAGAGCGCAGCGAAAGCAAGCGCCGCAAGACCCTGGAACGCGAGCTGGAATGGGTGCGCATGTCACCCAAAGGCCGCCAGGCCAAGGGAAAGGCCAGGCTTAATGCCTACGAGAAGATGCTTGGCGAAGATGTGAAACAGAAGGAGGAACGCCTGGAAATCTTTATTCCCAATGGCCCCAGGCTGGGCTCAAAGGTGATTGAAGCAGACAATGTGCGAAAGGCCTTCGATGACAAGCTCTTGTTTACCGACCTGAGTTTTGCCCTGCCCCCGGGCGGTATCGTAGGGATCATCGGACCCAACGGCGCCGGCAAGACCACGCTTTTCCGGATGATGATGGGGCAGGTTCCTCCTGATGAGGGGCAGTTCCACATTGGAGATACCGTACAGATCGGGTACGTGGACCAGGCCCATGCCGATATTGATCCGGAAAAAAGTGTATGGGAGGTGATCTCAGGCGGCCATGAAACCATTAAGCTGGCCGGCCGGGAGATGAACAGCCGCGCCTACGTGGCACGCTTTAATTTTACCGGTCCGGACCAGGGCAAAAAGTGCGGCGTGCTGTCCGGGGGAGAACGTAACCGCCTTCACCTGGCCATGACCCTGAAAAGCGAAGCCAATGTGCTCCTGCTTGATGAGCCTACCAACGACATCGACGTGAACACACTCCGGGCCCTGGAAGAAGGTCTGGAAAACTTTGCCGGGTGTGCGGTGATCATTACCCACGACAGGTGGTTCCTCGACAGGGTGGCCACCCATATCCTGGCATTTGAGGGCGACTCGCAGGTCTATTTCTTTGAAGGGGGCTATACCGACTACGAAGCCAACCGGAAAAAACGCCTGGGCGATCACGGTCCCAAAAGAATCAAGTACCGCAAGCTCAAAGCCGATTGAGTGCTGCCATGACCAATATTTAACTGAACCAATACATTGATAAATTACCGAAGATCATGAAAGACATCAAAGCTTTACAAGACATTGCCACACAGGTGCGCCGCGATATTTTGCGGATGGTCCACGCGGCACAATCCGGTCACCCCGGCGGACCGCTGGGCTGTGCAGACCTGTTCACTGCCCTGTATTTTCGCGTGATGAAACACAATCCCTCCCCATTTAGCATGGACGGGAAAGGGGAAGACCTTTTCTTCCTGTCCAATGGCCATTTGTCTGCCGGTTGGTACAGTGTGCTGGCGCGCAGTGGGTATTTCGACAAGGGCGAACTCGGGAGCTTCCGGAAAATCGATACCCGCCTGCAGGGCCATCCGGCCACCGAGGAGGG
This sequence comes from Bacteroidales bacterium, assembly GCA_003553005.1. Next base: position 107 of record PUPG01000006.1, on the reverse strand, counting down.
CTTGCCAGGTGTACGTGTGGCCAGCGGTTCGCTTGGCCAGGGACTTAGCGTGGCAAACGGCGCCGCGCTGGCCAAAAAACTCAACAACGATCCGCACACGGTCTATT